>NZ_JALPKQ010000035.1:0-61201 GCF_051383655.1 Geodermatophilus sp. CPCC 205761 | reverse complement strand
GCTTGGCCCTCCGACTTCGCTGGCCACCGGTGCCGGGCCGGCGGCCGGGCGGCCGCCGCCCTGCCGCGCCTCGGAGGCCCGGCGGGCCAGCACCCGCTTGCGCAGTGCCTGCACCTCCGGCTCGCGCTCCTTGAGGTCGGCGACGATCGGGGTCGCGAGCACGATCGAGGAGTAGGCGCCCGCGGCGAGACCGACGAAGAGCACCAGCGCGAGGTCCTCGAGGGTGCCCACCCCGAGCAGACCGGCGCCGACGAAGAGCAGGCCGGCGACCGGGAGCAGCGCGATGATCGAGGTGTTGATCGACCGCATGAGCGTCTGGTTGACCGCCAGGTTGGCCGCCTCGCCCCACGTCATGCGGGCGCTGCGCTCCAGGCCCTTGGTGTTCTCGTCGACCTTGTCGAACACGACGACGGTGTCGTACAGCGAGAAGCCGAGGATGGTGAGGAAGCCGACGACCGTCGAGGGGGTCACCTCGAAGCCGATCAGCGAGTAGATGCCGGCGGTGACGATGATGTCGTGCGCCAGGGCCGCCATCGCCCCGATCGCCATCTTCAGCTGGAACCGCACCGCCAGGAACAGCGTGACGGCGAAGAGGAAGACGAGCAGCGCGAAGATCGCCTGGTCGGTGATGTCGTCGCCCCACTCGGCGCTCACCGACTCGGGGCTGACCTCGTTCGCCTGGATGCCGGCGGCGTCCGCGACCGCGTCGACGACCGCGCGCTCGGCCTCGTTGTCGAGCGCGCCGGTGCGGACCAGCACGGTGTTGCCGCCGACGATCTGGGCGCTGGCGACGTCGGCGCCGGCGTCCTCGGCGGCCTCGCGGATCTCGCCGAGCTGCTGCTCGGTCCCCGGCAGCCGGAAGCTGTTGCCCCCGGCGAAGTCGATGCCGAAGTTGAAGCCGCGGAACACGATCGAGAGCAGGCAGAGCAGCACGACGACGGCGGTGATCTTGTAGATCAGCCGGCTCCTGCCGACCACGTCCAGGCCGGCCTCGCCGTTGTAGAGCCGGTGTCCCAGTCCGGAGAGGCCACGTCGCCGGGCCGGCGCGGCCGCGGGCGGCGCACCCTCCTGCGGCAAGCCGGCGTCGGCCAGGTCCTCCTCGTCGACGGACGTGGCGCGCTCGTCCTCGGGCGTGGTCGCGTCGCCGCGGGTCATGACTCGCTCCTGTTCGTGCTGCCGGCGCCGACGAGCTGTCGGTCGGCGGCCGACCGGGCGCGCGCCGGCCGGCGGGTGTGCTCCACGCGGCCGAGCCCGGAGAACCGGCTGCTGCCGAAGGACCGGAACCGCGACAGGACCTCCATCAGCGGGTGCGTGAAGAGGAAGACCACGACCAGGTCGAGCACCGTGGACATGCCGAGGGTGAAGGCGAAGCCCTTCACGTCACCGATGGCCAGCCAGTAGAGGATCGCCGCGGCGAGGAAGCTGACCGCGTCGGCCGAGAGGATGGTGCGCCGGGCACGGACCCAGGCCCGCGGCACGGCCGAGCGCAGCGTCCGGCCCTCGCGGACCTCGTCCTTGAGTCGCTCGAAGTAGACGACGAACGAGTCGGCGGTGATGCCGAGGGAGACGATGAACCCGGCGATGCCGGCGAGGCTCAGCGTGAAGCCGATCTCCCGGCCCAGCACCACCAGGACGCCGTAGACCACGACCGCCGACAGCAGCAGGCTGGCGATCATGACCAGCCCGAGCAGGCGGTAGTAGAGCAGCGAGTACAGGAACACCAGCGCGATGCCGATCGCCCCCGCGATGAGGCCGGCCTCCAGCTGCTCCTCGCCGAGCTCGGTGGAGATGGACTGCGCGGTCGCCTGGGTGAAGGTCAGCGGCAGCGCTCCGTAGCGCAGCTGGTTGGCCAGCTGCTCGGCACTCGCCTGGTCGAACTGGCCGGTGATCGTCGTCTGGCCGTTGATGGCGCCCTGGATGGTGGGCGCGGAGACCACCCGGCCGTCGAGGGTGAAGGCGACGTTCTTGCCGACGTTGTCGGCGGTGTACTGGGCCCAGATCTCCCGGCCGTCGGCGTTGAAGTCGAGCAGGACCACCCACTCGCCGGTGGTCTGCTGGGTGCCGGCGCTGGCATCGACGATGTCGGTGCCCTCGAGGATGGCCGGGCCGAGGACGTACTTGGACTCGCCGTCCTCCGAGCAGACCGCGACGTGGTCCTCCGGCCGGTCGACCGCCCCGGTGCTCTCCCCGCCGCAGGTCAGCGTCAGGTATGCCTGCTGCGCCTGCTCCAGGGTCACCGCGGGGGCGTCCGGGTCCAGCGCCGGATCGGCGATGGCGCCGTCGGAGGGCGCTGCGGGGTCGGTCGGCGTGGCCGGGTCCGTGGGGGCCGCGGAGTCCGTGGGTGCGGCCGTGTCGGTCGGCGCGGCCGGGTCCGTGGGCTCGGCGCCGTCGGTGGACTCCGCGCCGTCCTCGGCCTGGGCCGCCGGCTCGGGACCGGCCAGCACCGGACGGAAGCGCAGCTGCGCCGTCTGGCCCAGCTCGCGCGCCTGCTCGCCGTCGTCCCCGGGGACGGAGATGACGATGTTCGAGTCGCCCTCGGTGACCACCTCGGCCTCGGCCACGCCGAGACCGTTGACCCGCTGCTCGATGATCTGGCGGGCGAGCTCGAGGTCCTCCGGGTCGGGTGCCTGGCCGTCCGGGGTGCGGGCGGCGAGCGTCACCGTGGTCCCGCCGCGCAGGTCGAGACCGAGCTGGGGCGTCCGCGTGTCGCCGGTGAGGAAGACCAGGCCGTACAGGACCGCGACGATCAGCAGGAACGCGCCGAAGTACTGGCGCGCGGGGAGTTGGCGTTGGGCCACAGGACGCTCCGGGTCAGCGGGCGCGGTCGGCCGGGCCGCCGTCGGCCGGGCCGTTGGCGCCGTCGCCCGGGACCGCCGGGCCGGAGTCGGCGGCGGGGCCGGCGACCGCGGGCGTGCGCACCTCGAGGACGGCCCGCCGGGCGAAGGTGACGACGACGCCCGGGGCGATCTCCAGGTCGACGGTGTCCTCACCCAGGCGCACGACGGTCCCGTGCAGCCCGGCGGTCGTCATGACCGGGGTGCCCGGCGACAGCGACTCCTGCATCGCCTGGGCTTGGGCCTGCACCCGCTTGCGCTGCCGTGCGGGCAGCACGATGAGCAGGACGAAGGCCAGGGCCAGGAGGACGAGCGGGAAGTACTGCTCCACGACTGATGTGCCTCTCTACCGCGGGCGGCGCCGCGGTGGGTGCGGTCCGGGACGGGACCGCTCGGGTGCGTCGGTTGCGGCGGGCAGGGGCATCCGGGCGTGGCGACCGGGCGGGACGCGCGCGGCCGCGGCCGGACGGGTTGCGCGCCAGCGCTCCGCAGTCTATGCGTCGAACAGCGTCTCTGACGACGATCCCGGGGCCGGTGGGTCCGCTGTGACCCTCCCGAGGGGCACGCCGCCCCGCGGCACCGGCTGCCCGAGGTGGCGCCAGGCGGCCTCGGTGGCGACCCGCCCGCGGGGCGTGCGGGCCAGCAGCCCGGCCCGCACCAGGAACGGCTCGCACACCTCCTCGACGGTGTGCGGCTCCTCCCCCACCGCGACGGCGAGGGTCGCGACGCCGACCGGCCCGCCGCCGAAGCGCATGACCAGCGCTTCGAGCACGGCGCGGTCCAGCCGGTCCAGCCCGAGGTGGTCGACGTCGTAGAGGGCCAGCGCCGCCACCGCGACCTCGCGGGTGACGCGGCCGTCGGCACGCACCTCGGCGTAGTCGCGCACCCGGCGCAGCAGCCGGTTGGCGATCCGCGGGGTGCCGCGGGAGCGACTCGCGATCTCGACCGAGCCCTCCTCGGTGAGCTCGACGCCCAGGAGGGCGGCGCTGCGGGCCAGCACCAGCTGCAGCTCGGCCGGCTCGTAGAACTCCATCTGGCCGACGAAGCCGAACCGGTCGCGCAGCGGGCCGGTGAGCAGGCCGGCCCGGGTGGTCGCGCCGACGAGGGTGAACGGGTTGAGCTCCAGCGGGATGGCGGTGGCGCCGGGGCCCTTGCCGACGACGACGTCGACCCGGAAGTCCTCCATCGCCATGTAGAGGAGTTCCTCGGCCGGGCGGGCGATGCGGTGGATCTCGTCGATGAACAGCACGTCGCCGGGACCGAGGTTGGAGAGCATCGCGGCCAGGTCGCCGGAGCGCTCGATCGCCGGGCCGCTGGTGATCTTCACCGCCGTCCCGAGCTCCGAGCCGATGATCAGCGCGAGGCTGGTCTTGCCCAGGCCGGGCGGCCCGGACAGCAGGACGTGGTCCGGCGGCCGGCCGCGGCGCTTGGCGCCCTCGAGCACGAGGTCGAGCTGCCGGGCCACCTTCGGCTGACCGATGAAGTCGGCCAGCGAGTGCGGCCGCAGCGCCGACTCGACGACCCGCTCCTCGTCACCGGCCCCCGCGTCGACGGCGTCGTCCGGCCACCGGCCCGGTCCCGCCTCGGTGGCCGGCAGCGACCGGTCGAACGGGGAGCTCACGACATCACCCGTTCGCTCACGGCCGGCCCAGCATCCGCAGCGCCTGGCGCAGCAGGACGGCGACCTGGACCGCGCCCGTCGTCGCCAGCTGCTCGTCGGCGACCGGGGACAGCTCGGCGACGGCGGTGTCGGCCTCCTTGCCGGTCCAGCCCAGCCCGACGAGCGCGGCGGACAGCTGGTCGCGCCACGGCGCCACCGGGGTGACCGACGGCAGGCCGGCCGGCGCGGCGGCACCGTCGAGCTGGGTGTCGGAGGTGGTCACGCCCAGCCGGTCGCGCAGCTCGAGGATGAGCCGCTCGGCGCCCTTCTTGCCGATGCCGGGCACCTGCATGAGCGACTTGACGTCGGCCATCGACACCGCGCGACGCACCTCCCGCGGCGGGTGGATCGCCAGCACCGCCTGCGCCAGCCGCGGCCCGACACCGTTGGCCGTCTGCAGCAGCTCGAACAGCTGGCGCTCGTCGTCGTCGGCGAAGCCGTAGAGGGTGAGCGAGTCCTCCCGGACGACCAGGCTGGTCGAGAGCCGGGCGCCCTCCCCCACCTGGAGCCGGGCGATCGTGCCGGGCGTGCACTGCACCGACAGGCCGATGCCGCCGACCTCGACCACCGCACCGTCGGGCGACACCGCCGCCACCCGGCCGCTCACGCTGGCGATCACCGGGACACCCCCGTCCAGCGCGGCAGGGTGGTGGAGCGCACCGGCGCGCCGATGCCCCCCGCCAGTGCGGCGACGCGCAGTCGCTGCTGGGCCGGGCCGCGCCAGACGTGGCAGATCGCCAGGGCGAGCGCGTCGGCGGCGTCGGCGGGCTTCGGTGGGGACGCGAGCCCCAGCACCCGGGTGACCATGAGGGTGACCTGCTCCTTGTCGGCACGGCCGCTGCCGGAGATGGCGGCCTTGACCTCGCTCGGCGTGTGCCACGCGACCGGGCGGTCGGCCTGGGCCGCGGCCAGCGCCGCGACTCCGGCCGCCTGCGCGGTGCCCGTGGCCGTGCCCTTGTTGTTCTGCGTGAACACCCGCTCGATCGCCACGACGTCGGGCCGGTGCTCCCGCAGCAGGGCGGTGACGGCAGTGTGCAGCTCCAGCAGCCGCAGCTCCAGGTCGAGCTCGGCGGCGGTGCGGACGACGCCGACGCCGACGGCGACCGGCCGCGACCCCGGTCGCCCGTCGACCACACCCCACCCGCACCGGGTGAGGCCCGGGTCGATCCCGAGCACCCGCATGGTCAGATCCTCCCGCCGCCGAACTGGTGTTCGACTGCCACGGTAACGGTCCCCGATCGGGGGGTCCGAACGCAACACGCCGTCGGCCTCGTCGGGGGCACCGCCCCCAGGTCCTCGGTCAACCGACCCCGATGGCGATCAGCGGCGAGGCCCCCGCGTCGAGCCACTGCAGCAGGGTGCGCAGGCTGCCCCGGTCGATCGCCACGCAGCCGGCCGTCGGTGCCCCGTTCGTCACGTGCAGGAAGAACGCCGAGCCGGCGCCGGGCCGGCCACCCCGGTTGTAGTCGATGACCACCGCGGAGTCGTACACCGCCCCCGCCGCCAGCAGGTTCTCCGAGACCGACTCGTCGAAGGGGCAGGTGCCCGCCGCGCAGCGGGTGTGCTGGTTGTAGAGCGGGCTGGCCACGTCGGAGACCCACCAGTCCTGGTCGTCGACGACGCGGTAGGGCAGCCCGCTGCCCGGGTCGGCCGCGCGGCCGAAGGCCTCGGTGAGCGGATGGGTGCCGGCCGGGGTGCGGGTCGAGCTCTCGCTGGCCGCGCCGACGCCGGCCGAGCCGAGCCGGGCACGGACCGGCCCGAGCACCGCCGTCCACCCGGCGGGCCCGAGCTCCCAGGCGGTGAGCTGGGCGGTGGTCGACCCGGACGACGGCGCGACCACGGTGACCACCTGGGTCGAGCCCCCGGGGTCGACGCCGAGCGGGAGCGTCACCGGCGCGGCTGCGGGCTCGGGCTGCGCCGGGCCGGCGGCCGGCTCCGGCTCCGGCCCCGATCCCGGCACGGGACCGGCCACCGGGACCGGCGTCGTCGCCGCGGTCGCGGCGGCGGGCGGGACCGGTCGCGGCAGCACGCCCACGCCCGGCCGGTGCCCCACCGGCTCGGCGGCGGACGTCGACACGGCGGTCAGGGCCGCCACGGACGCCACCGTCCCGACCGGCGTGGCGGCGGCAGCCGGCGCCCGGGCGACCCGCGGCTCACCGATCCCCATCAGGACGGCGACCAGTGCCAGGAGCAGGCCGGCGCGGCGCGTGCGGCGTCCCCACTCCCCCGTCACCCGTCGGACGCTAGGCCCCGCCGCCGTCCCGGCGGTTCATCCCGCGGTGCGTCTGTGACGGACGGGAACGGAGGTGCCGGAGCGTCAGCCGACCTTCTCCAGCACCTCGTCCGAGACGTCGTAGTTCGCGTACACGTTCTGCACGTCGTCGCAGTCCTCGAGGGCGTCGATGAGCCGGAAGACCTTGCCCGCCGCCTCCTCGTCGAGCTCGACGGTGACGCTGGGCACGAAGCCGGCCTCGGCCGAGTCGTAGTCGATGCCGGCGTCCTGCAGCGCCGTGCGGACGGCGATCAGGTCGGTGGGCTCGGAGACGACCTCGAAGGAGTCGCCCTGGTCGCGGACCTCCTCGGCGCCGGCGTCCAGGACGGCCATGAGCACGGAGTCCTCGTCGACGCCGTCGGCCTTCGGCACCACGACGACGCCCTTGCGGGAGAAGAGGTAGGCGACCGACCCGGGGTCGGCCATCGACCCGCCGTTGCGGGTCATGGCCGTGCGGACCTCCATGGCCGACCGGTTCTTGTTGTCGGTCAGGCACTCGATGAGCACGGCGACCCCGCCGGCGGCGTAGCCCTCGTAGGTGATGCCCTGGTAGTCGACCCCGCCGGCCTCGAGGCCGGCGCCGCGCTTGACCGCGCGGTCGATGTTGTCGTTGGGGACCGAGCTCTTCTTCGCCTTCTGGATGGCGTCGTAGAGGGTGGGGTTGCCCGAGGGGTCACCGCCACCGGTGCGCGCCGCGACCTCGACGTTCTTGATCAGCTTGGCGAAGAGCTTGCCGCGCTTGGCGTCGATCCCGGCCTTCTTGTGCTTCGTCGTCGCCCACTTGGAATGGCCGCTCACGGCTAACCCCTCTCGTCCCCGGCGCCCGCGCCGGCCTGCTCGGCCAGGTGACCGCGGACGATCTCGACGAACAGCGCGTGCACCCGGCGGTCCCCGGTCAGTTCGGGGTGGAAGCTGGTGGCCACCAGGCACCCCTGGCGGACGGCGACGATCCTACCGTCGGCCGGTCCCCCGACCACGCGGGCGAGGACCTCGACCCCGGCCCCGGCCTTCTCCACCCAGGGCGCGCGGATGAACACCGCCCGCACCGGACCGCCCCCGAGACCGGCCATGTCGAGCTCGGACTCGAAGGAGTCGACCTGCCGGCCGAAGGCGTTGCGCCGCACCGTCACGTCGAGCCCGCCGATCGTCTCCTGGTCCGGCGGGGCGTCGAGGACCCGGTCGGCGAGCAGGATCATCCCGGCGCACGAGCCGTACACCGGCAGGCCGTCCCGGACCGCGGCGCGCAGCGGCTCGAGCAGCCCGAACCGCGTCGCCAGCTTGACGATCGTGGTCGACTCGCCGCCCGGCAGGACCAGGCCGTCGACGGCGGCCAGTTCCTCCGGGCGGCGCACGGTCACCGGCGCGGCGCCCTGCGCCCGCAGGGCCGCGAGGTGTTCGCGCACGTCGCCCTGCAGGGCCAGGACCCCGACGACGGGGCGCTCGGGGACGGTGGACATCGGTCCCAGGCTACGGCGGGCGGCGCGGGACCCAGACGGTGTGCGCCGGGGCGCAACTCCTGGCCGGGGAACTGCGCCCCCGCGCACACCGTCGGTGCGGATCAGCCGGTCAGGGCCCGGCCGCGCGGGTCGACGTCCAGGTCAGCAGCCGCTCCAGGGGACCACGCCCCAACTGCAGCCGCCAGACCGTGGCCAGCACCAGCGCGGTGAGGGTGAAGCGGACCCACACGTCCCACCCGGCCTGGTAGGGGAGGTCGAGCAGCCAGATGGCCACGATCTGGGCGGTGTAGACCGACAGCGCCATCGCGCCGACCGCCGCCACGGGGAAGACCGGCCACGGCACCAGGTCGGCCAGCACGAGGCAGACCCCGATGACCGCCACCGCCACGCCGACCGACCCGACCAACTCGAACGGGGTGCCGCTGTGCGGCTCGGCGCCGGCGAACCAGGCGGGATCCCACTGGTCCTCGAACGGGAAGCCCAGCTCCATCCCGCCGAACCGCTGCCCCGCCCCGACCCGCTGCCCCGCCGCCACCTGCTGCGCGCTCAGCCACCCCCCGCCGTAGCCCAGCACCGCCGCGGTCACCCCGCCGGCGACGAGGCCGGCGCGCACCCGGGCCGACCGCAGGTCCATCCGGCCGACCGCCAGGCCCACCAGCACGAACGTCCACCAGATCAGCGCCGGGTAGTAGCCGGTGACCATGAGGAAGACGAACGCCGACTGCTCCTCCTGCTGCGCCGTCGCCCACTGGCCGACCTCCAGCACCACCGGCGGGCCGACGACGGCGATCACGCCCGCGAGCAGGAGCAGCCGCGGCGGGGACCACCGCAGGAACGGCAGCGCGAGGACGAAGAGCACCGCGTAGACGCCGAGGATGATCGCGACGAAGGTGTGCAGGACCTCGAGCACGCCGCCGATCGCGAACACCCAGGCCGCGCGCACCAGGATGCGGGTGCGGGCGCGGCCGAGCGCCGGACCGGTGACCGGCGTGGCACCGCCGGACAGCAGCGCGATCGAGACCCCCGCCAGCGTGGCGAACAGGATCGAGGACCGCCCGGCCACGATCGACGCCCAGGTGGACGGCGACCAGTCGAGGTCCCCGGTGGTCCCCAGGTGGGCGCCGAACATGCCGAGGACGGCGAGGCCGCGCGCCACGTCCAGGCCGACGACCCGACCGGACGGCCCGCGTGGTGGCCCGGCGCGCTCGGCCACCCGCTCCCGCTCGACGGTCACCGGGGCAGGGTAGGACCCCGACCTGGGAGGCGGCTGCGCAGCGGCGCGGGCGTCACCAGCCGCGGGTGGCGAACCGCTCCTCGTCGGGCAGCGTGGCGACGTTGATGCCGACCATGGCCTCGCCCAGCCCGCGGGAGACCTTGGCGATCACGCCGGGGTCGTCGAAGAACGTGGTGGCCTGCACGATGGCGGCCGCGCGCTGCGCCGGGTCTCCGGACTTGAAGATGCCCGAGCCGACGAACACGCCCTCGGCGCCCAACTGCATCATGAACGCGGCGTCCGCGGGGGTGGCGATGCCGCCGGCGGTGAACAGCACCACGGGCAGCTTGCCCAGCCGGGCCACCTCGGCGACCAGCTCGTACGGGGCCCGCAGCTCCTTGGCGGCGACGAACAGCTCGGTCTCGTCCAGGGTGCCCAGCCGCCGGATGCCGGCCCGGATGGCGCGCATGTGCCGCACCGCCTCGACGACGTTGCCGGTGCCGGCCTCGCCCTTGGAGCGGATCATCGCCGCGCCCTCGGCGATCCGGCGCAGCGCCTCGCCCAGGTCGGTGGCGCCGCAGACGAACGGCACGGTGAACGCCGACTTGGCGATGTGGTGCGCCTCGTCGGCCGGGGTGAGCACCTCGGACTCGTCGATGTAGTCCACGCCGAGGCTCTGCAGCACCTGCGCCTCGACGACGTGGCCGATGCGGGCCTTGGCCATCACCGGGATGGAGACGGCCTGGATGATCCCGTCGATCATGTCGGGGTCGCTCATCCGCGCGATGCCGCCCTGGACCCGGATGTCGGCCGGCACCCGCTCGAGCGCCATGACCGCCACGGCCCCGGCGTCCTCGGCGATCCGGGCCTGCTCGGGGGTGACGACGTCCATGATCACGCCGCCCTTGAGCTGCTCGGCCATGCCGCGCTTCACCCGCTCGGTGCCGGTGCCGGCGGGGGTCTGGTCGGTCGTGCTGTGCTCTGCCACGGGATGCTGCCTCAGGAGTCGGGGGCGCGGGAGGGGTGGAACCGCTCCATCGTACGGACGGTCACGGGCGCGGTCGGCCGCCGGCGGCGCTGCTGGTGACCTCGCGCAGCCCGTCCTCGATGTCGAAGAACCGCGGCATCGGCCGGCCGCCGTGCAACCGCAGCAGGCTCGGCAGCCGGCGGGTGCGCAGCGCGTGGGTGTCCCGGACGGCGTCGTTGTAGAACCGCCGGGCCAGCCCGATCCGCGTGGCGGTGCCCTCGAGGTCCGCCAGCAGCGCGGCCGGCACCCCCGGCAGGTCCCCGGGCAGGTCGCGCAGCTCGCGGCCCAGCGCGTTCTCGGCGAGCTCCCGGTCCCCGCCCCGGGGCCCGCGGGCCTCCCGTGCAGCGGCCGCCAGCCGGGCGGCCCGGTCCTCCCCCACGGCCGCGGCGTGGTCGCGGGCCAGTTCGACGGCGAGCCCCGCCCGTCGCTGCAACTGGGTGTCCAGGGACGTCCAGGCCCGGTCGACGCGGCCCCGCAAGCGGCGCAGTCGGGTCAGCGTCCACGCCGACCAGGCCGCGAGGAGGACGAGGACCGCCGCGAGGACGAGCAGCAGCCAGACGTCGGGGGTCACGGCCGGTCAGGCTAGCGCTGCACCCACCGTCGCAGGGCCGCTCGCATCGGGGCGTCGCCCGGTTCCTCGTCATCCGGGACGACGGGCAACCGGTCCAGCTCGTCGTCGCCGTCCTCGGCGGTGACCTCGCCCACACCGGGCAGCGCCACGGTCTCGTAGACGGCGAGGATCCGGCGGGCGATCACCGACCAGTCGTACCCGGCGGCCACCCGCTGCCCGACGTCCGACAGCTCCGCCCGCCGCCGCGGGTCGCTGAGCAGCGCGCCCAGGGCGAGCGCCAGCTGGTGGGCGTCGCCGCGCCGGACCAGCACGCCGGCCGATCCGTCCTCCAGCACCTGGGCGAAGGCGTCCAGGTCGCTGGCGACGATGGGCGCGCCCGCGGCCAGGGCCTCGATCAGGATGATCCCGAAGGACTCCCCCAGCAGGTTGGGCGCGCAGTAGACGTCGACCGACCGGAGGAAGGCGCCCTTCTCCTCCTCGGAGAGCTCGCCGAGCAGCGCCACCTGCGGGCGCAGGTCCTCGCCGAGCAGGTCGCCCACCTCGTCGGGGTCACCGCGCCCGGCGATGAGCAGCTGGGCGCCGGGGTGCTGCCGGACGACGGTGCGCATCGCCTCCAGCAGCACCGGCAGGCCCTTGCGCGGCTCGTCGTAGCGGCCGAGGAAGCCGATGGTCGGGCCGTCGACACCCCGGCTGAGGCCGGGCAGGGTGGGGCCGTCGGCGAAGGCGGCCACGTGCACGCCGTTGGGGATGATCACCGCGTCGCCGCCGAGGTGCTCGACCTGCACCCGCCGGGCGAAGTCGGAGACGGCGATCCGCCCGGAGATCTTCTCCAGCCACGGCCGGATCACCGGTCCCCACGCGGCCAGCCACTTCGACCGGATGGTGGCCGCGTGGAAGGTCGCCACGATCGGGCCCTTGGCGATCATGCAGACCAGGAGGCCGATCGACGGCGGCGCCGGGTCGTGCACGTGGACGACGTCGAAGTGGCCCTCGCGCAGCCAGCGACGCACCCGCGCGGCCGACACCGGCCCGAACTGCACGCTGGCCATCGAGCCGTTGTAGGGGACCGGGACGGTGCGCCCCGCCCAGGTGACGTGCTCGGCGGGAAGGGACTCCTCCCGCTCGGCCGGGGTGAGCACCTCCACGTGGTGCCCCATCCCGCGCAGCGTCTCGGCGAGGTCGCGCACGTGGTACTGGACGCCGCCGGGGACGTCCCACTGGTAGGGGCAGACCAGCCCGACCCTCATCCGGCACGCCCCGGCCGGGTCCGCTCCGGCGGGTCGGGCGGCACGTCGGCCCAGATGCGGCCGAGGACGTGCCAGTCCTCGGGCCGGCGCGCGATGCCCTCGGCGAAGGCGTCGGCGACGCCCTGCATCGCCGTCCCCACCCGGTCGCGCAGCCGGCCGGGACCGTCGACCGGCACCTCCGGGGAGAACACCAGCCGCCACCCCTGCTCGGTGAACTGGCAGACGGTGGGGACCACCGCCGCCCCGGTCTGCGAGGCCAGCAGCGCCGGCCCCCCGGGCATCGTCGCCCGCCGGCCGAGGAACTCGACCTCGACTCCTCCGCTGCCGAGGTTGCGGTCGACCAGCAGGCAGGTCACGCCGCCGGCGGACAGCCACTCCCGGAGCACCTCGGTGCTGGGCCGCGGCCCGCCCGTGAGCGGCACCACCCGCATGCCGAGGGACTCCCGGTAGTCCAGGAACCGGCGGTACAGGGACTCGGGCCGCAGCCGCTCGGCGACGGTCATGAACGGGCCGTCGAGGTGGTCGATGAACCACACCCCGGCGGCGTCCCAGTTCCCGCTGTGCGGCAGGACCATCACCAGGGGCCGCCCCCCGTTCCGCGCCGCCACCACGTGCTCGAGGCCGACGACCTCGGTGCCGGCGACGATCCGGTCACTGCTCAGCCGCGGCAGCCGGAACGCCTCCTGCCAGTAGCGCGCGTAGGAGCGCACCGCCCGGGTGGTCAGCGCGTCCAGCTCGGCCTCCGGCAGCCGCCCGCCGGTGGCCACCCGCAGGTTCGCCCGCAGCTGCCGGACGCCGCGGCCGTCCCGCCGCGCGGCCCAGCGGCCGGCGAGGTCGAAGGCCCCGCGGGCCACCGGCTCGGGCAGCCGCGTCACCGCGCCCCAGCCCGCGGCGAAGCCGAGGTCGGTCAGCCGCGCGCCGGCGCGGGCCCGCAGCCCCGGGCGCCCGGGGACCACCGCGAGCGGGGGTGCCGCCGGACCGGGCTCGGTCCGCGCCGCGTCACTCACGGGGTCAGCCCGGCAGGGGGGCTCGACGGCGGGGCGGGCAGCGACCGGCCGCGGGACTGCCGGTACACCGCGAGGAACCGCTGGCCGACGGTGACCGCGCTGCCCGCGAGCAGGACCCAGAGGCCGACGTGCACGGCGTACGGGATGCCGAGCCCGGTGAACCCGGTGCCGGCGAGCACGAGGATCAGCCGCTCGGTGCGCTCGACGACGCCGACGTCGCAGGACAGGCCCATCCCCTCGGCGCGCGCCTTGATGTAGGAGGTGAGCACCCCGAGGACCAGGCAGAGCAGCGCCAGCAGCACCAGCAGCCGGTTGTCCCCCGCCCCGGAGAACCACCAGACCAGGGCGCCGAAGACGGCGGCGTCGGCGGCCCGGTCGCCCGTGGAGTCGAGGACGGCGCCGAACACCGATCCGCCGCCGCGGGCGCGGGCCAGCGCGCCGTCGAGCATGTCCAGCAGCACGAAGACGGTGACGGTGAACGCGCCCCAGAACAGGTGCCCGGTGGCGATCAGCCCGACCGCTCCGGCGACCGCGCCGACCGTGCCGGTCAGCGTGACCATGTCCGCCGTCACCCCGGCGCGCAGCAGCCAGGCCACGACCGGTGCCCAGAAGCGGCCGACGGCCGCCCGCGCGTTGACCCCGAGCACTCAGTCCCCCCGGACCCGCGCGCCGGGCCACTGCTGCGAGAGCAGCTCGCGCGTCTCGCGCAGCACCTGCGGCAGCACGCGGGTCAGCCCGATGACCGGCATGAAGTTGGTGTCCCCGCCCCAGCGCGGCACCGCGTGCTGGTGCAGGTGGTCGGCGATGCCGGCCCCGGCGACCGAGCCCTGGTTCATGCCGATGTTGAACCCGTGCGCCCCGGAGACCGAGCGCACCACCCGCATCGCGGTCTGGGTGAAGGCGCCGAGCTCGGCGACCTCGTCGTCGGTGAGGTCGGTGTAGTCGGGCACGTGCCGGTACGGGACCAGCATGAGGTGGCCGGCGTTGTAGGGGTACAGGTTGAGCACCGCGTAGACCAGGGCCCCGCGGGCGACGATCAGCCCCTCCTCGTCGTCCATCTGCGGGATCAGGCAGAACGGGCAGTCGTGCGCGCCCGTGGGCTTGCCCTCACCACGGATGTAGGCCATCCGGTACGGCGTCCACAGGTGCTCGAAGACCGTGGCCGGCCCGCCGTCGTCACTGGAGACGGCGACCTGGAAGCCCTCCTCCGCGTCGGTGCTCATCCGGCCACCAGGGCCTCGGCGGTGGGGTCGGCGTTGGCCCGGCTCGCCACCCACTGCGCGATCGCCGCGACGGCCCGCTCGACGGGGACGCCGTTGTGCTGGCTGCCGTCGCGGAACCGGAAGGAGACCGCCCCCGCCTCGGCGTCGGTCGCCCCGGCGATGAGCACGAACGGCACCTTCTGCTTGCTGGCGGTGCGGATCTTCTTCTGCATGCGGTCGTCGGAGTCGTCGACCTCGACCCGGATCCCGCGGGCCTTCAGCTTCAGCGCGACGTCGGTCAGGTAGGACACCTGCTCGTCGGTGACCGGGATGCCGACCACCTGGACGGGGGCCAGCCAGGCCGGGAAGGCTCCGGCGTAGTGCTCGGTGAGCACCGCGAAGAACCGCTCGATCGACCCGAACTTGGCCGAGTGGATCATCACCGGCCGCTGGTGCGAACCGTCGGCCGCCGTGAACTCCAGGCCGAAGCCGGCCGGCTGGTTGAAGTCGTACTGGATGGTCGACATCTGCCACGTGCGCCCGATGGCGTCCCGGGTCTGGACGGAGATCTTGGGGCCGTAGAAGGCCGCGCCGCCCGGGTCGGGCACGAGCTCGAGGCCGGTCTCCCGCGCCGCCTGCTCGAGGACCTTCGTGGCCACTTCCCAGTCCTCGTCGGACCCGATGAACTTGTCCTGCTTGTCCGGGTCGTCGCCGCGGGTGGACAGCTCCAGGTAGTAGTCGTCGAGGCCGAAGTCCCGCAGCAGGCCGAGCACGAAGGCCAGCAGGTGCCGGATCTCGCCGGGGGCCTGCTCGGGGGTGACGTAGCTGTGCGAGTCGTCCTGGGTCAGCCCGCGCACGCGGGTGAGGCCGTGCACGACGCCGGACTTCTCGTACCGGTACACCGAGCCGAACTCGAAGAACCGCAGCGGCAGCTCGCGGTAGGACCGCCCGCGCGACCGGAAGATCAGGTTGTGCATGGGGCAGTTCATGGCCTTGAGGTAGTACTGCGCGTTCTCCAGCTCCATCGGCGGGAACATGGTGTCCGCGTAGTACGGCAGGTGGCCGGACAGCTCGAAGACGTGCGCCTTGGTGATGTGCGGCGTCCCGACGTAGTCGAAGCCCTCCTCGATGTGGCGGGCGCGGACGTAGTCCTCCATCTCCCGCTTCACCACCCCGCCCTTGGGGTGGAAGACGGCCAGGCCCGACCCGATCTCGTCGGGGAAGCTGAACAGGTCCAGCTCCGCGCCGAGGCGGCGGTGGTCGCGGCGCTCTGCCTCCGCGAGGTGCTCGAGGTGGGCCTTGTGCGCGTCCTTGCTCTCCCACGCGGTGCCGTAGATGCGCTGCAGCTGCGGGTTCTTCTCGCTGCCCCGCCAGTAGGCGGCGGCGGACCGGGTGAGGCTGAACGCCGGGATCGTGTTGGTGCGCGGCAGGTGCGGGCCGCGGCACAGGTCGGTCCAGACCCGCTCACCGGTCCGGGGGTCGAGGTTGTCGTACATGGTCAGCTGGGCGCCGCCGACCTCGACGTCGGCACCCTCGGCCGCCTCGCCGGCACCACCCTTGAGCCCGATCAGCTCCAGCTTGTACGGCTCGTGCGCGAGCTCGGCCTGCGCGTCGGCGTCGCTGATCTCGCGGCGGGCGAAGTTCTGCCCGGCACGGACGATCTCGGTCATCTTCTTCTCGAGGGCCTTGAGGTCGTCGGGCGTGAACGGCCGCTCGGGGTCGAAGTCGTAGTAGAAGCCGTTCTCGATGGGCGGGCCGATGCCCAGCCGCGTGCCGGGGAACAGTTCCTGCACGGCCTGCGCCAGCACGTGCGCCGTCGAGTGCCGGATCACCGCGCGGCCCTCGGGGCTGGCCGCGGGCACCGGCTCCACCTCGGCGTCGGCGTCGGGCACCCAGGCGAGGTCCCGGAGGTCCCCGCCGGCCAGGTCGCGGACGACCACCGCGCCGTCGGGACCCTTGAGCGGCACCCCCGCCTCCTTGAGCGCGTCCAGGGCCGTGGTCCCGGCCGGCACCCGGATCGGCGCGGCGGCGGCAGGGGTGGGCGCGGCTGACACGAGGGCTCCTGGAGGTCGATCGGTGCGGCCCGGCCGGGTCGGCCGGACAGGGGAAGGGTAGCCACCGGAGCACCCGGAACCGGAGCACCCGACCTAGCCGGCGACGATCTCCAGCCCCGCGGCGCGCGCCCCCCGCCGGTCGAGCACCGCGGCCACCCGCTCGAACGTGGCCGGGTCCGCGGGCACGACCTGCACCTCGTCGGGACGGCGGTCGATGAGCAGCGGCACGGCCTCGGCCCGGGTGACGGTGAACCGGCCGTCGCCGCCGCGGGTGAAGGTGAAGCGGGCGGCCACCGAGTCCTCGGTGGCGTAGCCGCGGGTCGAGTGCTCGGCCAGGTGGTTGCCGAGTCCGTAGGCCACCCACTCGCCGTCGATCCGCTCGAACGGCTGCACGACGTGGGCGTGGTGGCCCAGCACCAGGTCGACGTCCGGCGAGGCGAGCAGCGCCCGCACCGCCTGCTCCTGGGCGGCGGTCGGCTCGTGGTCGTACTCGGCGCAGCAGTGCAGGCTGGCCACCACGATCTGCGCCCCGGCGGCGCGCGCCCGGGCCGCGGCGGCCAGCACGCCCCCGACGTCGGGCACGTCGGCGACGTCCACCGCCCACGGCCGCCCGGGCGGCAGCGGCACGCCGTTGAGGCCGAACGTCGCGGACACCGAGGCCACGCGCACACCGGCGACGTCGAGCACGACCGGGGTCGCGCTCTCGGCCTGCGAGCGGTAGGTGCCGGTGTGGGCGATCCCGGCCGCGTCCAGGACGTCGAGGGTGCGGGCCACCCCGCCGACGCCGGCGTCCAGCGAGTGGTTGGAGGCCGTGGTGCACAGGTCGTAGCCGGCGCCGGCCAGCGCGTCGACGACCTCCGGCTGGACGGCGAAGCTCGGGTACCCGCGGTAGGGCCCGCCCGCCGGGGCGACCGGCGTCTCCAGGTGGCAGATGGCCAGGTCGGCGTCCCCGATGACCGGCGCGACCGGCGCGAACACCCCGGTGAAGTCGTACCCGCCGTCCCCGGTGGCGGCCCCCGCGACCAGGGCGCCGTCCTGGTGCACCAGCACGTCGCCGGTGGCGACGACGGTGACCGACTCCGGGGCCGGCGGGGCGGAGGCGGACGTCGCGGACGGTGCGGCCTCCGGTTCCGGCTCCGGAGCGGCGCCGCAGGCGGCCAGCAGCAGCGCGAGGACCCCGGCGGCGACCGGCCGGCGGCTGGAGCTGGGCACGCCGACGACGCTAGTGCGGAGCCACCTCGACCCGGTCTCCGACGCGCACCGTCCCCGGCCGCCGGACGTCGGCGTAGACACCCAGGCAGTGCTTGGGCGTGCGGGTGACCTGCAGCTCGACGGCGCCGATGCGGACGGTGCGCCCCACCCAGCCGCGCTCGTCGGCACCGGGCGGGAGGTCGAGCAGGAGGTTGGCGCGGGGGTCGTCGGCCGAGCAGCCCTCGGGCACCTCCCCGGCGGCGGCGTGGGCGACGGCCGCCCGGCTCACCAGGTGGACGGCGGCGGCGTCGACCTGTGGCCCGGCGGCCCGCTCCAGCCGGACGGGCCGGCCCAGCACCTCGGTGAGGGTGATCGTGTCGGCCTCGTCGTCCCCCGTGGCGACGACGCCGGCCATCGCGGGGGTGGTCTTGACCGTCACCGGCTCCCCCGTCGTCGCGTCGACGACGCGCCACGCCCGGTCGCCGGCCAGGCCGGCCGGCGAGACCTCCGCCTCGGCGACGGTCCGGCCACCGAGGCTCTTGACCGGGTAGACCGTCACCTGCGCGATGCTGCCCACGACGTCGGTCACGGGGCGACCGTACGTCGCCGGTCGGGGGCGGCCTCGGGGAACCGGCGGCGCACCCGCCTGAGCTGGGCGTCGAGGTAGGGCCGCGCCCGCCGCTGGCCGCCCACCCGCCCGATGGCCTCCCCCAGCGCGGCCAGGGCCCGCGCCAGCCGCGGTGCGTCCGGCGCCCAGCCGCGCCGCTCGCACTCCTCGAGCCAGTCGACCGGCGGGCGGTGCCCCCGGTCGGCGTTGCACCGGCGGCAGGCGGCCACCTCGTTCTCCAGCCAGGACGGGCCGCCCTTGACCCGCGGGACGACGTGCTCGGTGGTCGCCGCCACGAGGGGCCCGAAGCCGCGGCCGCACCAGATGCAGGTACCGCCGTCGCGCTCCACCACGGCCGCCAGCCGGGCGGCGCGACCGGGCTGCCGCGGGTGCGGGCCGGCGGGGGCGGCTGGGGACCGGCGCGGAGGCATCGACCCCATGGTCCCCGCTCGCGGCCGGCGCCGCAGACGCGGAGAGGCCCGGTCCGCCGTCGCGGACCGGGCCTCTGCCGGGGGTGGGCGATACTGGGTTCGAACCAGTGACCTCTTCGGTGTGAACGAAGCGCTCTACCACTGAGCCAATCGCCCGTGCGCGAGTTCATTGTGCCAGACCCTCACCGCCAGAGCGGCACCCACCCCGGGACCCAGCCGGGCACGCCCATCATGTGCAGGGTGACCACCAGGACGCCGTAGACGAAGGCCGCCGTCACGAGCGCGACCGCCAGCCGCACCCACAGCGCCTGCCGGCCGAGCCAGTCGGTCCAGGCCTTGACGTGCTTCTTCGTGAACTCCAGCAGCCGCTCGGCCCAGAAGAACTCCGTGGCGAGCACGAAGAGCCCGGCGATGACGGTGAGCCACCCGGGCCCGGGCAGCGGGATGGTGACCAGCCCGACGGCGACGATCAGGCCGCCGACGATGCCCACGCCCAGCCGGTAGGTGGAGTCGACGGTGCGGCGCGCGGCCAGCCGACGGCGCCAGCGGGTGCCGGCCACCCGCTCCCGCAGGCTGCGGTGGCTGTCGTGGCCGTAGTGCTCCTGCAGTTGCTCTCTCGTCTGGTGCCCTCGCCGCTCGACAGGGGTCACCGTCTCCGGACCGGTCAGCTGGTCACCTCCCCGCGCGCGACGACGTCCGTCGGGTCCGACGGAGCCTGGCGACCGGGCTCGAGGCTGACCGCGTAGGCCGAGTAGTCGTCGAGACCGATCGAGGCGGAGCCTACGGTCCGCAGGTCCATCTGTGGTCGGAGCACGTCGAAGGTGCCCAGGGCCACCGGCGTGTCACCGGTGATGCCCCAGATCACGTAGGTCTGCGCCGCGGCCTCGTTGACCGGCAGGCCGTGGGTGACCACCTGCACCCGGCCGGCCCTGGCGACCACCGTCGCCAGCGGCGCGCCGTCGTCCCCGGACAGCGGCGCGATCGTCGCCCGGCCGGGGGTGAGCAGCGCGTTGACGACGTCGGCCTGCACGGCCGCCGCCGCCCGCGCCTCGTCCCGCGCGGTGCTGAGCACCACGTTCCAGGTGCCCAGGGCCAGCATCGCCGCCACCGCCCCCGCGAGGAGGGCGCTGGGCAGCACGCGGCGCCAGGGCGTCGGTGGCAGCGGCGGCTCGACGGGGTCGGGCACGGGGTAGCCGGGCAACCCGACGGCGGGCAGGTCGGCCGGCCAGGCGACGGCGTCCCCCTCCGGTGCGGGCCGGGGACCCGGCGGCCGCTCGGCCGGAACGCGCTGCGCGGTCTCCCCGACGGCCGCGCGCAGCCGCTCGCCCAGGCGGTCGGAGGGCCGGGCCGGCGGCAGGTCGGCGGCCAGCGCGCCCATGACCTCGGTGGTCTCGGCGACGGTGCCCCGGCAGCGGGCGCAGCCGGGCAGGTGGGCGGCGACGAGGGTCTCCTCCTCGGGCTCGAGCGCGTGCAGCGCCCAGCCGACGGCCAGCTCGTCGAACGTCCCGTGCCCGTCCGGTCGCCGCGGCGCCCCGGGGAGCTCGCTCACCGGCCCGGCCCGTCGACGTGGGTGACGTCGTGGAGGGCACCACCCATCGAGCGGCCGGCGACCGTGCCGAGGTCCTCCCGGAGCCGTCGCATGCCGGCCAGCATGCGTGTCTTGACCGTGCCGAGCGGTGCCCGGGTCAGTGCCGCCACCTCCCGCTGCGTGTAGCCGCCGTAGTAGGCCAGCGTCAGCGCCTCCCGCTGGGCGTCCGGGAGCGCGCCCAGCGCGGCCCGCACGCGGGCGGCGACGATCCGCCCCCACACGTCCTCCTCGACGTCGCCGCCGGACGCCGGCTCCCCGGCGGGGTCGTCAGCGCGGCCCAGCCGCCGCCGGTGGGCCTCCTCCCGGCGGACGGCGTCGACGGCCTCGTGGTGCACCAGCCCCATGAGCCAGGACGAGAGGCTGCCGCGGTCGTGGTCGTAGGCGGCCGGGTCGCGCCACACCCCCAGGAACACCTCCTGGAGCACGTCCTCGGCCAGCGCGTCGTCCGCCAGGATGCGCCGGGCGAGGGCGAACGCCGGGCGGCTGTAGCGCAGGTAGAGCTCCTCCAGGGCGGCCCCGTCCCCTGCGCGCACCCGCAGCAGGAGGTCGGCGTCGCCGGGCCCGTGCCCGGCCCGCCGTGCCGGACGGCTCACGTGTCCATGGTCACACGCCACCGCGTTCGCGGGGAGGCTCCACGGTTCAGCCGGCCCCGGAGGGGGCACTACAGGATGGACACGCCCGGCAGACGCCGCGGCGTGACCCGTCTCAGGGAAGGTCGTTGTTCGGGTCATGATCAGCCGCTCGACGCCCGGGTACACGTGCCCCACCACCCTCCACCTGATCGGACCACAGTCGTGGACCGAGGTGCCGGCGCTGCTCAGCTATCAGGTCAGCGACCCCTTCGCCGTCCGGATCACCTTCGGCGACAGCGGCACCGACGGCGGCGAGGGCATCTCCTGGCTGCTCGCGCGCGAGCTGCTGCAGTCCAGTCTCGACCGCCCGGCCGGCGAGGGTGACGTGCGCCTGTGGCCGTCCCGCACGGCCGGCGACGTCCTCTACCTCCACCTGCGCGCCCCCTCGGGCGAGGCGCTGTTCGAGCTCTCCCGCGGCGCGGTGGCCGGGTTCCTGCAGCTCACCGAGACCATCGTCCCCATGGGCGAGGAGGCCTCCGTCCTCGCGGTGGACGACGAACTGACCGCCCTGCTGTCCAACGGCGGCGCCGACCCCGGCGCTCGCTGACGCAGGCGGAGGAGGGACCCCCCTTCGGAGCCGCACTCGCGGTCGGGTATGGTTCTCTCCCGTAGGACAGCAACGCGGACGTGGCTCAGCTGGTAGAGCATCACCTTGCCAAGGTGAGGGTCGCGGGTTCGAATCCCGTCGTCCGCTCGGAACCTCGGGCGCTGGTCGCGAGACCGGCGCCCGTGTGCGGTGGAGTGGCCGAGAGGCGAGGCAACGGCCTGCAAAGCCGTCTACACGGGTTCAAATCCCGTCTCCACCTCGGCTCCCCCGGGAGCGGTGGAACGGGCCGGCCGGCAGACCGGAACGGGCGATTGGCTCAGTGGTAGAGCGCTACCTTGACACGGTAGAGGTCACTGGTTCGAACCCAGTATCGCCCACAGCAGCAGGGCCCCAGGTCGATCGACCTGGGGCCCTTCGCGTTCCCGGCCGGTGGGGCGCGTCTCACGCGCCGAGGGCCGGCCCGACGCGCTCGGCCCAGAAGCGGTCGACCTGGGCGGCCAGGTCCTCGGGAGAGCCGCTGTTGTCCAGGACGACGTCGGCCACCGCCCGGCGCTGCTCGTCGGTCGCCTGCGCGGCGATCCGGGCGCGCGCGTCGGCCTCGGCCAGGCCGCGCTGCGCCAGCCGGCGGACCCGCGTCTCCAGGTCGGCCTCCACCACCAGCACGAGGTCGTAGCCCGCCGCCTGGCCGGTCTCCACCAGCAGCGGCACGTCCTGGACCACGACGGCGTCCGGAGGCGCCGCCGAGACCAGCTCCGCGGCCCGCGCGCGGACCAGCGGGTGGACGATCCCGTCGAGCCGGGCCCGTGCCGCGGGGTCGGCGAACACGACGGCGGCCAGGGCCGGGCGGTCCAGCGCTCCCTCCGACGTCAGCACCTCCGGGCCGAAGGCGTCGGCGACGGCGGCCAGCCCGGGGGTGCCGGGCTCGACGACCTCGCGGGCGATGCGGTCGGCGTCGACGATCCGGGCCCCGCGGGCGGCGAGCAGGCCGGCCACCGTGCTCTTCCCCGATCCGATCCCGCCGGTCAGCCCGATCCGCAGCATGGGCGGACAGTAGCCAGCACCCGGGGGCCCATCACGGACAGGTAACACCCGTCCATCCAGCCCGGCGCGTCGCTCCAGTCACACGCGTCCCGTGGATAACGTCCGCCTCGGCGTTCATCCCCGCCGAGAGAGGCAGAACCGACCATGTCCCGTCCCGCCCACGCGGCCCCCTCGTCGTCCCCTGCTGCCACGCGTCGCGGTCCTGGCCGGCACCGGCTCGACCGCCCCACCGGCGTCCGGGTCACGGACCTGCCGGCCGTGCGGGAGCGACTCGAGCGCAACGCCCCGGCCGTGCGCCCGCGCAACGCCTTCCTGCGCTGGCTGTCCGCGACCGCCCCCGCCGGCCGGCACACCTGGTCGTTCCTGGCCGACTCCGGCGGCCGCCCGCGCACGGCGTTCGCGATCATCCTCAGCCTCTGAGAGCGGGCCCTCCTGCCCCCCGTCGCCTCGCACGCTCGCGGCGGGTCCCTGCAGGAGGGCCGCCCCCGACAGGGAGGCCCCGCGGACACGCGCGGGTCCTCTCCTCGTCCCTCCAGGGGATGGGAGGGACGACTGAGGCCCGGGACCCCACGGGGTCCCGGGCCTCAGCCCTTCAGCCGATCAGCTCAGCCGAGTGCGGTCACTCGCCGCCGGCCAGCTTGGCCCGCAGGGCCGCGAGCGCCTCGTCGCTGGCGAGGGTCCCGCCGGAGGTGTCGCTGACCTCGGCCTCACCGGTGGAGTAGTTGCCACCGGCCGCAGCCTCCGCGTCGGCCGCGCGGGCGTCGGCGATCTGCTTGCGGTGCGCCTCGAAGCGGGCCTGGGCCTCGGCGTACTGCCGCTCCCACGTCTCCCGGGCCTCGTCGTAGCCCTCGAGCCACTCGCCGGTCTCGGGGTCGAAGCCCTCGGGGTAGATGTAGTTGCCCTGGTCGTCGTAGGACGCGGCCATGCCGTAGGCGGCGGGGTCGAACTGCTCCTCGTCGCCGATGACACCCTCGTTGGCCTGCTTGAGCGACAGCGAGATCCGGCGCCGGTCCAGGTCGATGTCGATGACCTTGACCAGGATCTCGTCGCCGACCTGCACGACCTGCTCGGGGATCTCCACGTGGCGCTCGGCCAGCTCGGAGATGTGCACCAGGCCCTCGATGCCCTCGTCGACACGCACGAACGCACCGAAGGGCACCAGCTTGGTGACCTTGCCGGGCACGACCTGGCCGATCTGGTGGGTCCGGGCGAACTGCCGCCACGGGTCCTCCTGCGTCGCCTTGAGCGACAGCGAGACCCGCTCGCGGTCGAGGTCGACGTCGAGCACCTCGACGGTGACCTCCTGGCCCACCTCGACGACCTCGGAGGGGTGGTCGATGTGCTTCCAGGACAGCTCGGAGACGTGCACGAGACCGTCGACGCCGCCGAGGTCCACGAACGCGCCGAAGTTGACGATCGAGGAGACGACGCCGGTCCTGACCTGACCCTTGGCGAGCTTGTTGAGGAACTCGCTGCGGACCTCGGACTGCGTCTGCTCCAGCCACTGCCGACGGGACAGGACGACGTTGTTGCGGTTCTTGTCCAGCTCGATGATCTTCGCCTCGAGCTCCCGGCCCACGTAGGGCTGCAGGTCGCGGACGCGGCGCATCTCGACCAGCGACGCGGGGAGGAACCCGCGCAGGCCGATGTCCAGGATGAGGCCGCCCTTGACGACCTCGATGACGGTGCCGGTGACGACCTCGTCGGCTTCCTTCTTCGCCTCGATCGTGCCCCAGGCGCGCTCGTACTGTGCGCGCTTCTTGGACAGGATCAGACGGCCTTCCTTGTCCTCCTTCTGGAGGACGAGGGCTTCCACCTCGTCGCCGACGCTGACGACCTCGTTGGGGTCGACGTCGTGCTTGATGGACAGCTCTCGCGAGGGGATGACGCCCTCGGTCTTGTAGCCGATGTCCAGCAGCACCTCGTCCCGGTCGACCTTGACGATGACGCCTTCGACGATGTCGCCGTCGTTGAAGTACTTGATCGTCTGGTCGATCGCGGCGAGGAAGTCCTCGGCGGTGCCGATGTCGTTGATCGCGACCTGGGGGGTGCTGTTAGGACGGACCTGGGTGGAGGTCATGTGGTCGAGTGCTCCGGACGGGGGATGCGTAGGGACAGGGGACCCGCGGCCGGGTTGCCGCGGGGAGCGGGGAGAGCCGGCGCGGGCTGGACCCCGGTGGGCACAGCACTGACAGACCTCTGGCGCATCCCCCATGGTACGGAGCGCAGCAGCACCGGGTCCACCTGGGTCGCGCCGCCTCCGGAGCCCCCGGGCGTGTCACGATCGGCGTGTCATGATCGCTCCCCTGCCCCCGGCATCCGGCCTCCCCCTGGCCGACGACGGCTACCCGGCGCCGAGCGGCGTCGAGCGCCGGGAGGCGGACGCGGCGGAGTCGGTGCGCGCCAACCGGCGGTGGTGGGACGCCGCCGCGCCGGCGTACCTCGCCGAGCACGGGGCCGACCTCGGCGACGTCGACTTCCTCTGGTGTCCGGAGGGGCTGCGGGAGGGCGAGGCGCACCTGCTCGGGGACGTCGCGGGGCGGCGGGTGCTGGAGGTCGGCTGCGGCTCGGCTCCGTGTGCCCGGTGGCTGCGCCGGCAGGGGGCCGACGTCGTCGCGCTGGACGTCTCCGGGGGGATGCTGGCCCGCGCCGCCGACCTCAACCGCGCCACGGGGATCGACGTCCCGCTGGTGCAGGCCGACGTCGGGGCGCTGCCGCTGGCCGCCGCGAGCGTCGACCTGGCCTGCTCGGCCTACGGCGGGCTGCCGTTCGTGGCCGACGTCGAGGGTGCGCTGGCCGAGGTGGCACGGGTACTGCGGCCCGGCGGGCGGTTCGTCGCGTCCGTCAACCACCCGATGCGCTGGCCCCTCCCGGACTCCCCCGACCCCGAGGACCTGCGGATCGTCTCCTCCTACTTCGACCGCCGGCCCTACGTCGAGACCGGCGAGGACGGGGAGACCGTCTACGTCGAGCACCACCGCACCGTCGGCGACTGGGTGCGCGCGGTGGTCGGCGCCGGGTTCGTGCTGGCGGACCTGATCGAGCCCGAGTGGACGCCGGGCCGCACCCAGGAGTGGGGTCAGTGGTCGCCGGAGCGCGGGGCGCTGGTCCCGGGCACGCTCGTGCTGGTCTGCCACCGTCCCTGACCTCGACCTCCGGTCGAGGTCGAGGTGGAGGTCGAATCGACCGTCGGCTCACCAGGCGCCGATGAGGGACGGCGTCTCCATCCGCTTGGTGAGCATCAGCCGCTCGATCAGCGCATCGCGGTCGGTGGCCAGCCGGCGCAGGCCGGCCATGTCCCGCTCCAGCTGCTCCGGATCGGAGTTGTGGAAGATCATCTTCTTGATCGCCGTGGCGGCGGGGTCGACCAGCTCGACGAAGACCCGGCGCCGCTCGCGGCTGTACGCGTCGAGCACCGACTGGTCGGCGGTGCCGTGGACCACGGCGGCGAGCGCCTCCTGCAGCACGAAGGTGTCGAACAGGCCCCCGGTGAGCCCGAGGCCGCCGGAGGGGTTGGTGACGTGGGCGGCGTCGCCGGCCAGCAGCACCCGCCCCTCCCGGAACCGCGGCGCCACCCGCTGGTGCATCCGGTACGGGGCCCACTCCGCCATCTCGACCTCGGCGGGCGTGGGCAGCACCGCGCGGTGGACGTCGGGCATCCGGTCCAGGACGCCGTCCTCGGGCAGGTCCTGGGACTCGCAGTAGGTGTAGCGCCACAACCCGCCGCCGGCCGAGTCGTCGAGCTTGGCGATCACCGCGCCGTACACGTCGTCGACGATGAAGGTGCTCTGCGCGAACCCGTGCTCGGCGAACGGGTAGCGGACGTTGGTCGCGACGAAGCGCTCGGGCCAGGTGAAGCCCTCGAACGGCAGGCCCACCGCCTTGCGGACCGCGCTCGACGCGCCGTCGGCCCCGATCAGCCAGCCCGCCGTGGAGGTGCGGACGCCGTCGGGCGTCTCCACGGTGACGGTCACCCGGTCGTCGTCCTGGTCGACGGCGACGACGGTGTGCTGCCACAGCACGGTGGCCGAGTCGTGGGCGGCCAGCTCCGCGAGGGCGATCTCGACCAGCGCCCCCTGGCCGAGGTGCAGGTTGTACGGGCGCTCGACCAGGCCCTCCAGCGGGTCCAGCCCGAACCGGACCCGTTCACCGGTCTTGTACGCCCGGTACTCGTAGTCCTGCTTGAGGAAGCCGCGGGTGGCCGCCTGCTCGTAGACGCCGAGCCGCTCCAGCCCGTCGAGAGCCGCCCAGTGGTAGATGGCGGCCCGCGGCGACCGCACGACGCCGGGCGCCCGGTCGAGCACGGTGACGGGGATCCCCGCCCGCGCCAGGCCGAGGGCGTTGAGGATCCCCACCGGTCCGGCGCCGACCACCAGCACCGTGTCGTCGGTCACCACCTGACCGTCCCCGCTGCCGGCACCCCGGACAAGTCGGTGCTCCGCCGGCCGGAAGGTGGCGGCCCATGCGCCGGACCCGCGGTGTGGTCGGCGACCTCGCGCTACGACGCGGGTTCGGCGACCACACCGCGAGGTCGGCGATCACCCGTGCACGGCACCTGGCCCCGGCGCGGGGGGCACCGGGGTCCTCCTTCAGTGGGCGGCGGCGTCCCAGCTGGCGCCGAAGCCCACCGAGACCTCCAGGGGCACCGACAGCTCTGCGGCGCCGGCCATCTCCCGGCGGACCAGCGACTCCAGCGCCTCACGCTCCCCTGGGGCCACCTCGAGCACGAGCTCGTCGTGCACCTGGAGCAGCATCCGCGACCGCAGCCCGTCGGCGGCGATGGCCTTCTCCACGTTGAGCATGGCGACCTTGATGACGTCGGCCGCCGAGCCCTGGATGGGGGCGTTGAGCGCCATCCGCTCGGCCATCTCGCGGCGCTGCCGGTTGTCGCTGGTCAGGTCGGGCAGGTAGCGGCGCCGGCCGAGCGTCGTCTCGGTGTAGCCGGACAGCCGCGCCTCCTCCACCACGCTGTCGAGGTAGTCGCGGATGCCGCCGAAGCGCTCGAAGTAGGCGTTCATCTGCTCGCGCGCCTCCTCGGTGGAGATGCGCAGCTGCTGGGACAGCCCGTAGGCCGACAGACCGTAGGCCAGGCCGTAGCTCATGGCCTTGATCCGCCGGCGCATCTCGGGGTCGACGTCCTCGATGGGGATGCCGAACGCCCGGGAGGCGACGAAGGAGTGCAGGTCCTCCCCCGAGGTGAACGCCTCGATCAGCCCCTCGTCGCCGGAGAGGTGCGCCATGATCCGCATCTCGATCTGGCTGTAGTCGGCGGTCATCAGCGACTCGTAGCCCGCGCCGACCACGAACGCCTGCCGGATCCGCCGGCCCTCGGCGGTGCGGATGGGGATGTTCTGCAGGTTCGGGTCGGTCGAGGACAGCCGGCCGGTCGCGGCGATCGTCTGCTGGAAGGTCGTGTGGATGCGCCCGGCGTCGTCGACCATCGGGATCAGCCCGTCGATGACGGTGCGCAGCCGGGTGACGTCGCGGTGCCGCAGCAGGTGCTCGAGGAACGGGTGCCCGGTCGACGCGAGCAGCGAGGTCAGCGCCTCGGCGTCGGTCGTGTAGCCGGACTTGATCTTCTTCGTCTTCGGCAGTCCCAGCTCGTCGAAGAGCACCGCCTGCAGCTGCTTCGGCGAACCGAGGTTCACCTCGCGGCCGATGACGGCGTAGCACTCGGCGGCCGCGTCGGCGACGCCCTCGGCGAACTCGCGCTGCAGCCCCTGGAGGAAGGGGAGGTCCGCCGCGATGCCCCGGTACTCCATGGCCGCGAGCACCCGGGTCAGCGGCAGCTCGATCGCGCCGAGCAGGGCGTCCCCGCCGCGCTGGCCGAGCACCGTCTCCAGCGCGTCGGACAGGTCGTTGACCGCCACCGCCTTGAGCACGTCGGCGGTCGCGGCCTCGCGGGCGAGGTCGTCCTCCGACGGGCCCAGCCCGTCGAGGGTGAGCTGCGTCTCCTCGGTCGCGGTGTCCTTGAGCTCACGGCGCAGGTAGCGGACGGCGAGGTCGCCGAGGTCGAAGGACCGCTGCCCCGGCAGCGCCAGGTAGGCGGCCAGCGCGGTGTCGCTGACCACGCCGTCGAGCTCCCAGCCCCGCGCCCACACCGCCAGCAGCGGGCCCTTGACCTCGTGCACGACCTTCTGGGTGGCCGGGTCGGCGAGCCAGGCGGCCAGCGCCTGCTCGTCGGCGACGTCCAGGCCGGGTCCGAGGTCGACGAACGTGGCGGAGTCGTTGGCGGCGGCCAGCGCGATGCCGGTCAGCTCCCCGCCGCCCCTCCCCCACGTGCCGCGGAAGATGACGCCGGTCCGGCCGGTCCGCGCGTTCCGCTCCAGCCACGCGCCCAGCCCGCCGGCCGGCACCTCGTCGACGGCGACGTCGAAGCCGCCCTCGACCTCGGGCTCGGCGCTGGTGAGGGTCGCGAACAGGCGGTCCCGGAGCACCCGGAACTGCAGGTTGTCGAAGAGGGTGTGCACCTCGTTGCGGTCCCACGCGCGGACGGCGAGGTCGGCCGGGCCCAGCTCCAGCGGAACGGCGCGGTCGAGCTCGGTCAGCCGCCGGTTCTGCATCACCGAGGAGAGGTGCTCGCGCAGCTTCTCGCCGACCTTGCCCTTGACGGTGTCCACCTGGTCGACGAGCGCGTCGAGGGAGCCGTACTCGCGGACCCACTTCGCGGCCGTCTTCTCGCCGACGCTCGGGATGCTCGGCAGGTTGTCGCTGGGGTCGCCGCGCAGCGCCGCGAAGTCGGGGTACTGCGCAGGGGAGAGCCCGTACTTGGTCTCCACCTCCTGCGGCGTGAACCGGGTCAGGTCGGACACGCCCTTGCGCGGGTACAGCACGGTGACGTGCTCGTTGACCAGCTGCAGCGCGTCGCGGTCGCCGGTGGCGATCAGCACGTCCATGCCCTGCTCGACCGCCGCGACGGTCAGCGTCGCGATGACGTCGTCGGCCTCGTAGCCCTCGGCGGTGATGACCGGCACGCGCAGCGCGCCCAGCACCTCCTGGATGAGGCTGACCTGGCCGCGGAAGTCGGTCGGGCTCTCGGCGCGGTTGGCCTTGTACTCCGCGAAGATCTCGCTGCGGAAGGTCTTGCGGCCGACGTCGAAGGCGACCGCGAGGTGGGTGGGCTGCTCGTCGCGCAGGATGTTGATCAGCATCGACGTGAAGCCGTAGACCGCGTTCGTCGGCTGGCCGGTGGTGGTCGAGAAGTTCTCCACCGGCAGCGCGAAGAAGGCGCGGTAGGCCAGGGAGTGCCCGTCGAGCAGGAGCAGCCGGGGGCGCGGCCCACCGGTGGTCGGGACGGCAGGGGACGCGAGGGCGGAGACCGGAGCGGACATCACCGCCGATCCTAGGTGCGGTCACCGACACCGCCGGTCCGGCGGCGGGCCCCGGCGAGGCGCCGTCCGCCTGCTGGCTACCGTGCCCCGGTGACCCTCGCCCCTCCCGACTGGCTGCCCACCGGCCACGTCAGCCCGCTCGACGAGAAGCTCGGCATCGAGATCACCGACTACGACCCCGACCACCTGGTCGCGACCATGCCGGTCGAGGGGAACCAGCAGCCGGCGGGGCTGCTGCACGGCGGGGCGACCTGCGCGCTGGTGGAGACGGTGGGGTCCTGGGCGGCCGCCCTCGGCGCCGGCCCCGGACGCCGGTGCGTGGGCGTGGAGCTCAACGTCAGCTACCTGCGGCCGGCGACCAGCGGGTTCGTGACGGCGGTGGCCACGCCGGTCCGCCGCGGCCGCACCCTGGCCACCTTCCGGGTCGAGGTCAGCGACGAGCAGGGCCGGCCGACGGCCACGGCCCGGCTGACCTGCATGCTCGGCGGCGCCTGAGAGGGGTCCTCACTCAGCCCTCGGCGGCGTCCACGAGCGGAACTCCCCGGTCGACCGGCCGTCGGCGGACCGGTGGACGGCGCGGCACGGGGATGGGCACGCCACCGCGCCGCCAGGCGGCCAGCGCCCGCGCGAGGCTCTCCCGGGGGACGATCCGGCGGGTGGTGAGCGGCGCGAAGCCCATCCGGGCGAGGAACCGCAGCCGCTCGGCCTCGTGCCCGCCGACCGCGGCGACCACGTGGTCGGCGCCGGTCTCGGCCGCGAAGGCGACCGCGGCGCCGAGCAGGGCGGCCCCCGCTCCGCAGCGGCGGTGCTCCCGGTGGACGACGAGGTTGTCGACGGTCACCTGGCGGACGCCGAGGACCACCGACAGCGGGTCGACGCCGAGGATCGCCAGCCCCACCACCACCTCGCCGGCACCGCCGACGTCCGGGTCCGGCCGGACCGCCAGCGCCACCCGGTGACCGTCGTCGGCGAGCAGCCGGCGGAACCCGGCGGCCGCGGCGGCCCCGGGTGTCTGTCCGGTGAGCACGCCCTCGGCGTGGGCCTCGGCCCGGTGCTGGCGCACCAGGGCGAGGACGGCGGGCAGGTCGTCGGGACGCGCCGTGCGCGTCGTGACGCGGGACCGCGAACCGGAACCTGACACAGGAGTCCTCCCCTGGACTGTGGCCAGAGCGTGCACCCAGGAGGAGGGTTGATCACGACGGCGCGCCGCCGCGGAGGGGGTGGATCGGGGCGGCGTGTCGCGGAAAGGTCACAGCTCGCAGCGAGGACGGCGACCCGAAACACACCTGGGTTACGGTCCCCCCTCCACTCACACGCCAGGGAGGTCGCGTGACGCACGCGCCAGGCCGTGCCCGACGACACGGTCGCCGCCCAGAGAGAGCCCCACGCGCCTCGACCGGACGGGACCGCTCCGACGCACGCCTCAGGTACCTGGTCCGCGTCCTGCTCGTCGCCGCCTTCGGGCTCGGGCTCGCCGCCGTCGTCCCGGGGTTCGCCCAGGCCACCGACGAGGGAGCGGCCACCGAGCAGCTCGCCGGCACCCTGCAGACCAGCCGGAGCGGCCCGATCGAGGGTGTCGAGGTGACGGTCACGACCGTCGACGGCGAAGAGGTCGACACGGTCGAGACCGACGAGCAGGGCCGCTGGGAGGTCGACCTCCCCGGCCCGGGTGACTACGTGGTCAGCATCGACGCCGACGACCTGCCGGAGGGCGTGGTCCTGGCGGGTGAGGACAGCCGCACGGTCACCGTCGAGGAGGGGCGCCGGCAGGCGGCCATCATCGGGCTCAACGACGGCAGCCGGGAGAGCGGCGGTGGCACGGTGCGCGCCGTCCAGCTGCTCGTCGACGGCATCCGGTTCGGCCTGCTCATCGCGATGTGCGCCGTCGGCCTGTCGTTGATCTTCGGGACGACGGGCCTGACCAACTTCGCCCACGGCGAGCTGGTCACCATCGGCGCGGTCGCGGCCTGGTTCATCAACGTCGAGGGCGGCGTTCCGTTCGTCCTGTCGGCGCTGATCGCGATGCTCGTGGGCGCCGCCGTCGGCGCGCTCAACGAGCTGGGGCTCTGGCGGCCGCTGCGGCGCCGCGGCACCGGGCTGATCGCGGCGCTGGTCGTGTCGATCGGCCTCTCGTTGCTGCTGCGCTACCTGATCCAGCTGGTCTACGGCGGCCGGTCCAACGCCTACGAGGGCGTCGGGGGCGGCCGGGCCGTCGACTACGGCCTCTTCCGCATGACGGGCGCCGACCTCGCCTCCGTGGTCATCTCGATCGTCGTCCTCGTGCTGGTCGCGCTCATGCTGCAGCGCACCAAGATCGGCAAGGCCATGCGGGCGGTCTCGGACAACCGTGACCTCGCCGCCTCCTCCGGCATCGACGTCAACCGGGTCATCCTGGTCGTCTGGATGATGGGTGGGACGCTGGCCGCGCTCGGCGGCGTCCTGCTCGGCCTGTCCGACCAGGTGCAGTGGGACATGGGCTTCCGCCTGCTGCTGCTCATGTTCGCCGGTGTCACGCTCGGGGGGCTCGGGACCGCCTACGGCGCGCTCATCGGCAGCCTGGTCGTCGGCGTCTTCGTCCAGATGTCGACCCTCGTCGTCCCGAACGACGTCAAGTACGTCGGCGGGCTGCTGCTGCTGATCGTCATCCTCGTCATCCGGCCCCAGGGGATCCTGGGCAGCCGCGTCCGGGTGGGCTGACCCCATGAGCGAACTCATCAACGCCGTCGCGGTCGCCGGCAAGGCCGCTCTGGGGTTCCAGGCCATCTTCTTCGTCCTGCTGGCCCTCGGCATCAACGTGCAGTTCGGCTACACCGGCCTGCTGAACTTCGGGCAGATCGCCTTCGCCATGCTCGGCGGGTTCGGCATCGCCATCTCGGTCAGCAAGTGGGGACTGAACTTCTGGGTCGGGGTCCTCGTCGGCCTGGCTGCCGCGATCGTGCTCGCCCTGCTGCTCGGCCTGCCGACCCTGCGGCTGCGCGCGGACTACCTGGCGATCGTGACCATCGCCGCCGCCGAGGGGCTACGCCTGGTGTTCCGGTCGGTCTCGGCCACCCCGCTGACCAACGGGACCCGCGGCATCTCCGCCTTCAACAGCGACTTCCTGGCGCTCGCGCCGTGGACCACCAACGCGCGCTACCGCATCCTGGGCACCAGCTGGTCCGGTGGGGAGCTCTGGGTGGCGCTCGTGGGCTGGTCGCTGGTGGCCCTGTCCTGCCTGCTCATCTGGGCGCTCATGCGCAGCCCGTGGGGCCGCGTCGTCCGCTCCATCCGCGAGGACGAGGACGCCGTCCGCGCCCTGGGCAAGAACGTCTACACCTACAAGATGCAGGCGCTGGTGCTCGGCGGCATCCTCGGTGCGCTCGGCGGGATGATCTACGCCGTCGGCACCGGCTCGGCCATCCCCGACCAGTACCAGAACGCCAACACGTTCCTCGCCTACGCCGCCCTGATCCTCGGCGGCGCAGCCCGGGTGTTCGGCGCGGTGGTCGGCGGGATGATCCTGCTGTTCCTCCTCCAGTTCGCCGACACCGGCCTGCGCGCCCTCATCGAGAACGGGCTCATCCCCGAGGGCCTGCTGACCTCCACCGACGTGGCGCAGATCCGCTTCGTCCTGGTCGGCCTCGGGCTCATGCTGTTGTTGGTCTTCCGGCCACAAGGCATCTTCGGTGACCGACGAGAGGTGATGCTCGATGCCCGCTGACCCCACGCCCACCGAGCCGGCCGCGAGCGGGGCGCACGCCGCGTCCGGCGGCGCGGGCGGCACCGGCGGTGCGCCGCGGCGGCTGGCCCAGGCCGCCCTCCGGGACGTCCCGTGGGAGGTCGGGGTCGCCAAGCCGGACCCGATCGTCGTCGTCGACGGGGTGACCCGGACCTTCGGCGGCCTCACCGCGGTGTCCGTCGACCACCTCGAGGTGCAGCGCGGCGGCATCACCGGCCTGATCGGGCCCAACGGTGCCGGCAAGACGACGCTGTTCAACCTGCTGACCGGCTTCGACCAGCCCAACAGCGGCAGCTGGACCTTCGACGGCCGGTCGCTGTCCAACCTGCCGCCGCACAAGGTCGCCCGGCTCGGCGTCGTGCGGACCTTCCAGCTGACCAAGGCGCTGTCGCGGCTGACCGTGCTGCAGAACATGCTGCTCGGCGCCCAGGGCCAGAAGGGCGAGAGCTTCCTCGGCGCGCTGCTGCCGGGGTGGCGCTCCCAGGAGAAGGCCAACACCGAGAAGGCGATGGACCTGCTCCAGCGGTTCAAGCTCGACGCCAAGAGGGACGACTTCGCCGGCACGCTCTCCGGCGGTCAGCGCAAGCTGCTGGAGATGGCACGGGCGCTGATGAGCGATCCGACCGTCGTCATGCTCGACGAGCCGATGGCCGGGGTGAACCCGGCACTGACCCAGAGCCTGCTCGGCCACGTCAAGGACCTGCGCGAGCAGGGCATGACGGTGATCTTCGTCGAGCACGACATGGACGTCGTCCGCGACATCAGCGACTGGGTCGTCGTCATGGCGGCCGGCCGGGTGATCGCGGAGGGGCCACCGGAGGCGATCAGCCAGAACCAGGCCGTGGTCGACGCCTACCTGGGCGCCCACCACGACGCACCGCTCACCGTCGAGGAGGAGGACCGGGTCCTCGCCGAGGCGGAGCACGCGATCGCGCAGGAAGAACGCACGGAGGGTGAGGTGCTGCAATCGGACGGCACGCCCCGAGGGGAGACCGACCGATGAGCGACCCGCTGTTCCAGGTGGACGAGTCCGGCGAGGACCTCACCCGGGCCGACCAGGCCGCCTCGCCGGCCGCCACCCTCTCCCCCGCGGAGAAGGCGGCCACCCGCGAGGAGCACGTCCGCCTCGCCGAGGGCGCCCTGGTGCGCGCCGACGACCTGGTGGCCGGCTACGTGCCGGGGGTGAACATCCTCCGCGGCTGCGACTTCTACCTGCAGGAGGGTGAGCTCGTCGGCATCATCGGGCCGAACGGCGCCGGCAAGTCGACCCTGCTCAAGACGCTGTTCGGGCTGATCCCGGTGCGCTCGGGCGCGGTGACGCTGCGCGGGGAGGACATCACCTCCGCCCCAGCGCACCGGCTGGTGTCCCTCGGCGTCGGGTACGTCCCGCAGAACAACAACGTGTTCCCCTCGCTCACCATCGAGGAGAACATGCAGATGGGCGTCTACCTGCGGCCGAAGACGTTCAAGGAGCGCTTCGACTACGTCATCGACCTGTTCCCGCTGCTCGGTGAGCGGCGCAAGGGCAAGGCCGGGGCGCTCTCCGGCGGCGAACGGCAGATGGTCGCGATGGGCCGGGCGCTGATGATGGACCCGTCGGTGCTCCTGCTCGACGAGCCCTCGGCCGGCCTCTCCCCCGCCTACCAGGACGAGGTCTTCATCCGCTGCCGGCGGATCAACGCCACCGGCGTCTCGATCATCATGGTCGAGCAGAACGCGCGGCGGTGCCTGCAGATCTGCGACCGCGGATACGTGCTCGACCAGGGCCGCAACGCCTACACCGACACCGGGAGCAACCTGATGACCGACCCCAAGGTGATCGAGCTCTACCTGGGCACGCTGGCCAAGACCCGCTGAGAGGACCCCGGACGGGCCGAGACGGCGCCGGCTCCCGCGACGGGACCGGCGCCGTCGTCGGTGGGGGCGCGGCCCGGCCCGGGTACCGCCCGGTCATGAACTGGACCTGGAACCTCCGCTCCCGCGACGGCGGGATGAACGGCCTGGAGTTCGCCCGCGCCACCACGGCCGGGGGCTTCTCCCGCGTGCTGGTGCACGCCGCGCCGGCATCGCTGCACGTCGAGGTGGTCGCCGAGGACGACCGCGTCGTCCTGCGGTCCGACGCCGACCGGGACGGGAACTACTCCCCGCTGACCCTGCTCGAGCTCTCCGGCGGCACGGTGCGGCGCTCCGAGGTGTGGCCCGGGCCCGAGCTGCACGGCGTGCCCGTCCTGCTGCCCGGCGGGGAGGTCGGCGTCCTGACCTCCTGGGAGCACGCCGAGGACCACAGCTGGTGGCGGTGGTCGGTGGAGTTCTCCAACCACACCGGCCGGCCGGCCGACTGGCAGCCGCCGGGCCAGCAGCTGCAGCGCTGAACCCGCGCGGTCGCTGAGCCGGGGCGGCCGGTGGCTCGTACACGGACCAGCCGGTGCCGTCGGGATCGGCGGAGAACCGCCTGGACAGCGCAGTGGCCCGGCACCGTCGATCGGTGCCGGGCCACTGCGGGTGGCGCGCTCCCGGGACGTCAGGAACGCCCCGGGAGGTGGGTCACTCGGCCGAGCCGATGCCGTTCGCGTTCAGGCCCTCGATGATCCGCGAGGACTCGTCGAACCCGATGACCACGATCGCGTCGGGGTTGAAGTCGACCATCTGCTGCACCTCGGAGTCGAAGTTGGCAGCCTGCGGGTCGTAGATGATCGACTGGATGTCGCCCTCGGCGAGGCCGGCGGCCTGCAGGTTGTTGGCGACGTTCTCCGCGAGACCGGTGCCGTAGGGGTCGTTGAGCGCGAGGATCCCGACGGTGTTGTTGCCGTCCTCGATGATGAGGTCGGCCAGCGCCTCGGCCTGCAGCACGTCCGGCGGTGCGGTACGGAAGTACAGCCCGTTGTCGTTGTACGTCGTGAACTGGTCGGACGTGTTGGCCGGCGAGAACTGCAGGACGCCGGCGCCGGTGATGGTGTCGATGACCGTCAGGCTCACGCCGGAGGACGCCGCACCGATGATCGCGTTGGCGCCCGCCTGGAGCAGGGCGTCGACCGACTGGGTCGCGATGTCGGTGGTGGTGTCACCGGAGTCGCGCTGGATCAGCTGCACCTGCTGGCCCAGGACACCCCCCGCGGCGTTGATGTCGTTGACCGCCAGCTGGGCACCGGCGATCTCGGGCGGGCCGAGGAAGGCCAGGTTGCCGGTCTCCGGCAGCAGCGTGCCGATGATCAGCGGCGTCGGCGACGTGGTGCCGGCCGGGGCCGGGGCCGGGCCCTCGTCGGTGGTGGCGTTCGCCTCGTCACCCGGGATGACGTAGCGGGTGAGGCTCTCGTCGATGCGGTTGTCCTCACCGAACTGCTGGATCCCGATGCTGGCCTGGGCGGGCTCGCCGGCGTCGGTGAAGCTCAGCGGGCCGGACTGCCCCTCGTAGTCGGGGTTCCCGCCGTTGTTGACGATCTCGAGGCACGCGGTGAAGTCGGAGCACGCCTCGCCGCCCACGGTGACGCCGTTGACGTAGGCCTTGAACACGTTGGCGTCGGTGGTGCCGGCCATCTGCGCGGCGAGCGCCGTCACCACGATGGCGTCGTACGTCTCGCCGGCGTAGTTGAAGTCGACCAGCTGCGGGTTGATCTGCATGAGCCGGTCCTGGAAGTCGCCGGACAGCTCGGTGAGGGGCAGCGTGCCCTTCATCCGGACCAGGGCGCCCGGCTCGCTGATGCGCTCGCCGAGGGCGTTGCCCATGTTGCCGTCGGAACCGTAGACGTTGACCTGCTTCTCGCCGCCGCCGTCGCCACCGCCGCTGGCGCTGCCGCCCTCGTCGTCTCCGCCGCCGCAGGCGGTCAGGACGAGAAGGGCCGCGGCGGACACGGCGGCGCTCCGGGCGAGGATGCCTGTGCGCATCAAACAACTCCCACTGTGGTGTCGGTGCACTCGGTCAGCCCAGTCGGGTTGACCTGATCAGTGGGGGGAAGGTAACTGCTGCTCACCGGGCCGGAAGCGGGGTCGACCGGATAGTGATGGGGTTGTGACCTCCCGGATCCCGGCCCGACACGCCGCATCGCGGGGTGGACCGGGGGGCTCAGTCCGGGGTGGTGTCGCTCGCGGGCTGCGGCTCGAGCACCCGCTGGGCGAGCGCCTTCATCGACGTCCGCTCGTTCATGGCCGTCCGCTGGATCCACCGGAACGCCTCGGCCTCGGTCATGCCCTGCTCGGCCATCAGCCGGCCCTTGGCCTTCTCGACGACCTTCCGGGCCTCCAGCCGCTCCTCCAGCGACCGCACCTCCCCGTCGAGGGCGGTCAGCTCGGCGAACCGCGCCCGGGCGACCTCGATCGCCGGGACCAGGTCGTTCTTGGAGAACGGTTTCACCAGGTAGGCCATCGCACCGGCGTCCCGCGCCCGCTCGACCAGCTCGCGCTGGCTGAACGCGGTCAGCACGATGACCGGCGCGATGCGCGTCGAGGCGATCTGCTCGGCGGCCGACAGGCCGTCGAGGACCGGCATCTGGATGTCGAGGATGACGAGGTCCGGCCGCAGCTCGGTGGCCCGGTCGACGGCCTGCTGCCCGTCGCCGACCTCGGCGACGACGGTGTACCCCTCCTCCTCGAGCATCTCCTTGAGGTCGAGGCGGATGAGCGCCTCGTCCTCCGCGATGAGGACCCGGATCGTCTCGCTGCTCACGCGCGGGAGCCTAGCGATGCCGGTGGGTCGGCGACGCCCGGCTAGGCTGCTCCGACAGCCGGTGCAGGCACGCCCCCGTACCCCAATCGGCAGAGGGAGCGGATTCAAAACCCGCGCAGTGTGCGTTCGAGTCGCACCGGGGGCACCGTCGGACGAGCGCGGCAGGGAGCCATACGGTGGGCACCGTGAGCCAGCCGACACCCCCGCACATGACCCCCGAGGAGTTCCGCCGGCACGGGTACGAGGTCGTCGACTGGATCGCCGACTACTGGTCGCGCATCGGCAGCTTCCCCGTCCGCTCCCCGGCCGCGCCCGGCGACGTCCGCGAGTCGCTGCCCGCCGCGCCGCCGGAGCACGGCGAGCCGTTCTCCGCGGTCCTGGCCGACCTCGACCGGGTCGTCCTCCCCGGCATCACGCACTGGCAGCACCCGGGCTTCTTCGGCTACTTCCCGGCCAACACCTCCGGCCCGTCGGTCCTCGGCGACCTCGTGTCCTCCGGCCTCGGCGTCCAGGGCATGTCGTGGGTGACCAGCCCGGCGGCCACCGAGCTCGAGCAGCACGTCATGGACTGGTTCGCCGAGCTGCTCGGCCTGCCGGCGTCCTACCGCTCCTCGGGCGCCGGGGGCGGCGTCGTGCAGGACTCCAGCTCCGGCGCCAACCTGGTCGCGCTGCTCGCCGCCCTGCACCGGGTCAGCGGCGGCGCCACCGTCCGGCAGGGCGTGCGCCCGGAGGAGTACACGGTCTACGTCTCCTCGGAGACGCACTCGTCGATGGAGAAGGCGGTGCGCGTGGCCGGCCTCGGCAGCGACGCCGTCCGCATCGTCGAGGTGGACGGCGACCTCGGCATGCGCCCGCAGGCGCTGCGGGCCCGCCTCGAGCGCGACACCGCGCGCGGGTTCCGCCCGGTGCTGGTCTGCGCGACCGTCGGGACGACGTCCACCACCGCCGTCGACCCGCTCGCCGAGCTCGGCCCGATCTGCCGCGAGCACGGGGTCTGGCTGCACGTGGACGCCGCCTACGCGGGCGTCAGCGCCGTGGCCCCGGAGCTGCGGACGCTGCAGGCCGGCGTCGAGTGGGCCGACAGCTACACGACCGACGCGCACAAGTGGCTGCTGACCGGCTTCGACGCCACCCTCTTCTGGGTCGCCGACCGCGCGGCGCTCACCGGTGCCCTGGCGATCCTCCCCGAGTACTTGCGCAACGCCGCCACGGACGCCGGCGCCGTCGTCGACTACCGCGACTGGCAGATCGAGCTCGGCCGCCGGTTCCGCGCGCTCAAGCTGTGGTTCGTGCTGCGCTGGTACGGCGCGGAGGGACTGCGGGCGCACGTGCGCTCGGGGGTCGCGCTCGCCCAGGAGCTGGGCGCGTGGGCCGACGCCGACGACCGGTTCGACGTCGCCACCCCGCACCCCCTGTCGCTGGTGTGCCTGCGCCCGCGCTGGGCCGCCGACGTGGACGCCGACGTCGCGACCATGACGCTGCTGGAGCGGCTCAACGACGGCGGCGAGGTCTTCCTCACCCACACCACCGTGCGCGGCCAGGTGGTGCTGCGGCTGGCCGTGGGCGCGCCGGCGACGACGCGGGCGCACGTGGAGCGGGCCTGGGCGCTGCTGTGCGAGGGCCACGACTGGCTGGCCGCCGACTTCGCCGAGTCCGCCGCCGAGCGGGCCCGCGCCGCGGCGGAGCGCCGGGCCGCCGAGGAGGCGCGGGCCGAGCAGGAGCGGCGGGCCGCAGACGAGCGGCGGGCCGTCGAGGACGCCCGGGCCGCGGCGGAGACGCCGCCGGTGGAGACGCCGTCGGAGGAGGCCCCGCGGGTGGAGACGCCGTCGGAGGAGGCCCCGCCGGTGGAGACCCCGGCCGCCCAGGACGAGTCCGCAACCCAGGCGCACGCCCAGGAGCACCTCACCGCGGACGCCGCCCCCGACCTGCCGGCCGTCGCCGAGACAGCGGCCGCCCTCGACGAGACCGACGCCGTCCGGCAGCCGGGGTCCTAGCCGCAGCTCAGCGCACGACGGCGCGCAGCAGCCCCTCCTGGGCGACGGTGGCCACGTGCGTGCCGTCGGCGGACCACACCCGGCCGAAGCACAGCGCCCGGCCGCCCGCGGCCGCCGGGCTGTCGGTCTCGTAGAGGAACCAGTCGTCGGCGCGGACCGGCGCGTGGAACCACACCGCGTGGTCCAGGCTGGCGCCGGCGTAGCGGTCCTGCCAGCCGCCGACGCGGGCCAGCCCCGCGCCGAGCAGCGTCAGGTCGCTGGCGAAGGTCAGCGCCGCCGCGTGCACGGCGGCGTCCTCGGGGAGCCGGCCGGGGACCCGCATCCACACGCGGGTCGAGGTGTCCGGCGGCTGCTTGGCCCGGCCCTCGAACGGGTCGTCGAGCAGCCGCTGCTCGACGGCCCGGCTGATCTCCAGCGCGGCCGACGCCTCCTGGCCGTGCCGGGCGGCGACGTCGGCCAGCGAGGGGAGGGCCGCCGGCACCGGGACGTCGGGCATCGGCAGCGAGTGCTCGACGACGGCCGTCTCCCCCGCGTGGAAGTCGGCGGTCAGCGCGAAGATGGCCACGTCCTCGCCCCGGCGCCGCTGGCACCCGATGACCCGCCGGGTGGTGAACGACCGCCCGTCACGGATCCGGTCGACGGCGTAGCGGATCTCCTCGTGCGGGTCGCCCGGGCGCAGGAAGTAGGCGTGCAGCGAGTGCACACCCCGCTCCCCCGGCACCGTCCGCCCGGCGGCCATCAGCGCCTGGCCGGCGACCTGCCCGCCGAAGATCCGTTGCAGCCGCGTGGTGGGCGTCTGCCCGACGAAGACGTCCCGCTCCCGCTCCTCGAGGTCGAGGACGTGCAGCAGAGCGGCGGCCTCGCCGGCGCCGTCGCCCGCCGCGGTCACGAGTCGGTCCCGACCTCGTGGACGCGGATCAGGTTGGTCGACCCGACGGTGTTGGGCGGGCTGCCGGCCACCACGACCACGCGGTCGCCCTCCTTGAGCCGCCCGATGGACAGCAGCGAGAAGTCCACCTGCCGCACCATGTCGTCGGTGTGCTGCACCGAGGGCACGAGGAAGGTCTCCACGCCCCAGGAGAGTGCCAGCTGGCTGCGCACCCGCGCGTCGACGGTGAAGGCCAGCAGCGGCTGGCGCGGGTGCAGCGCGGCGAGCCGGCGGGCGGTGTCGCCGGTCTGGGTGAAGGTCGCCAGCGCCTTGACGTCCATGGTCTCGCCGACGTCCTTGGCCGCGCGCACGATCGCACCCGACCGGGAGCGGGACACCCGCTGCAGGGGCGGCACGCCGGCATGCGCGCTCTCGACGGCGTCGATGATCCGCTCCATCGTGCGGACGGCGGCGATCGGGTACCGCCCCACCGAGGTCTCCCCCGACAGCATCACCGCGTCGGCGCCGTCGAGGACCGCGTTGGCGACGTCCGAGGCCTCGGCGCGGGTCGGTCGTGAGGAGCTGATCATCGACTCGAGCATCTGCGTGGCCACGATCACCGGCTTGTTGCGCTCCCGGGCGGCCTGCACGGCGCGCTTCTGCACCAGCGGCACCTGCTCCAGCGGCAGCTCCACGCCGAGGTCGCCGCGGGCGACCATGACGCCGTCGAAGGCCTCCACGATCGCCTCGAGGTTCTCCACCGCCTCGGGCTTCTCCAGCTTGGCGATGACGGGGACCGAGATGTCCTCCTGCCGCATGATGTCGCGCACAAGCTCGACGTCGTTCGGGGAGCGGACGAAGGACAGGGCGATGAAGTCGACCGAGAGGTGGAGGGCGAAGCGCAGGTCCTCCTCGTCCTTGTCCGAAAGCGCCGGCACGCTGACCGCGACGCCGGGCAGCGAGAGCCCCTTGTTGTTCGAGACCTCGCCGCCCTCGACCACCAGGCACCACACGTCCGGCCCGTCGATGCCGACCACCGAGAGCGCGAGCTTCCCGTCGTCGACCAGCAGCCGGTCCCCGACCCGGGCGTCGGAGGCCAGCCCCTTGTAGGTGGTGGAGACCCGGTCGACGGTGCCCTCGACGTCGTCGACGGTGATGCAGACCCGGCTGCCGGTCTGCCAGGTCACCGGGCCGGCGGCGAAGGTGCCCAGCCGGATCTTGGGGCCCTGCAGGTCGGCCAGGATCGCGACGGCGTGGCCGGTGCGGTCCGAGGCCTCGCGGACCAGGTGGTAGGCCTTCTCGTGGTCGGCGTGCGCGCCGTGGCTGAAGTTCAGCCGGGCCACGTCCATCCCGGACTCGACGAGGGCGGTGACCTGCTCCAGGGAGCTGGTCGCCGGCCCGAGCGTGCAGACGATCTTGGCGCGACGCGACATGCTCCAGACGCTAGTGGGACGGCTCCGGCCGCGTCGGGAGGGGACCCTGTGACCCTCGTCCGGAGACGAAGGCGAGGCCGGGCCCGCGCGATGCGGACCCGGCCCCGGCCGTGACGAGGAACCCCGTTACCGCAGCGCGACCATCGTGGGCGTGACCGGCCGCGGCAGCATCGACGCCCCGGTCAGCCAGGTGTCGACGGCGCCGGCGGCGGCGCGGCCCTCGGCGATGGCCCAGACGATCAGCGACTGGCCGCGGCCGATGTCGCCGGCGACGAAGACGCCCGGGACGGTGGACATGAACTCGCCGTCGCGGGCCACGTTGCCGCGCCCGTCGACCTCGACGCCGAGGGCGTCGACGAGCCCCTCGCGCTGCGCCCCGGTGAAGCCCATGGCGAGGAAGACCAGGTCCGCCGGGAGCTCCCGCTCGGTGCCCTCGATCTTCTGGAAGCGGCCGTCGACCCGCTCGACCTCGTGGAGGAGCAGCGCGCGCACGGCCCCGCCGTCGGTGCCGATGAAGCGCTCGGTGTTGACGCTGTAGAGCCGCTCGCCGCCCTCCTCGTGGGCGCTGGAGACCCGCATGATCATCGGGTAGGTCGGCCACGGGTTGGACGACGGGTCACGACGGTCCGGCGGGGCCGGCATGATCTCCAGCTGGGTCACCGAGGCCGCGCCCTGGCGGTGCGCGGTGCCCAGGCAGTCGGCGCCGGTGTCGCCACCGCCGATGATCACCACGTGCTTGCCGCGGGCGTTGATCGGCGGGTCGTCGAGCTCGCCGAGGGCCTGCCGGTTGCCGTGCGGCAGGTACTCCATCGCCAGGTGGATGCCGGTGAGCTCCCGGCCGGGAGCCGGCAGGTCGCGGCCCACGGTGGCGCCACCGGCCAGCACGATCGCGTCGTACTCGGCGCGCAGCTGCTCGGTCGACAGGTCGTCGGCACCGCTGCCGCCGACCTCCACGCCGGTGACGAACCGGGTGCCCTCGGCCCGCATCTGGTCCAGCCGCCGGTCGAGCACGGCCTTCTCCATCTTGAACTCCGGGATGCCGTACCGGAGCAGCCCGCCGACGCGGTCGGCCCGCTCGAGGACGGTCACGTCGTGCCCGGCGCGAGTGAGCTGCTGCGCGGCGGCCAGCCCGGCCGGCCCGGAGCCGACGACGGCGACCTTCTTGCCGGTGTGCTCCTGGGCGGGCACCGGCTTGACCAGGTCGCGCTGGAACGCCTGGTCGATGATCTCCCACTCGATCTGCTTGATCGTGACCGGCGAGTCCTCCAGGTTCAGCACGCAGGAGCCCTCGCACGGCGCGGGACACAGCTTCCCGGTGAACTCCGGGAAGTTGTTGGTCGCGTGCAGCCGCTCGATGGCCTCGGTCCAGTCGTCGCGGCGGGCGAGGTCGTTCCACTCCGGGATGAGGTTGCCCAGCGGGCAGCCGTGGTGGCAGAACGGGATGCCGCAGTCCATGCAGCGGGCGGCCTGCTGACGCACCGCCGTCACCGGGAAGACGTGGTCCTCACCGGTGTCCCGGGTGAGGTAGACGTCCTTCCAGTCCAGGATGCGGACGTCCACCGGACGCCGCGGCGGCAGCGCGCGGTCGTGCTTGAGGAAACCGGTCGAGTCAGCCACGTGCGGCCTCCATCACTGCCCTGTCCACATCCGTTCCGGCGGCCTCGGCGGCACGCCGGGCCTCGAGCGCGCGACGGTAGTCACGCGGCATGATCACGGTGAACCGCTCCGACCAGCGGCCCCAGTCGGCCAGCAGCGCGGCGGCCACCGGCGACCCGGTGTCGGACGCATACCGCACCAGGACGTCGCGCAGCCACTGCGCGGACTCGCCGTCCAGCGGCTCGACGTCCACCATCTCGCCGTTGACCCGGTGCCGGGCCAGGTCGAGGACGTAGCCGATGCCCCCGGACATGCCGGCCGCGATGTTGCGGCCGGTCGTGCCGAGGATCACCGCGCGGCCGCCGGTCATGTACTCCAGCGCGTGGTCGCCGACGCCCTCGACGACGGCCAGCGCGCCGGAGTTGCGCACGCAGAACCGCTCGCCGACCCGGCCGCGCAGGAAGATCTCCCCCGCCGTCGCGCCGTAGCCGATGACGTTGCCGGCGATGACGTTGTCCTCGGCGGCGAAGCCGGCCTCGCGGCCCGGGCGGACGACGATCCGCCCACCCGAGAGGCCCTTGCCGACGTAGTCGTTGGCGTCGCCGAGCAGCCGCATCGTGATGCCGCGCGGCACGAACGCGCCGAAGGACTGGCCGGCCGACCCGGTGAAGGTCAGGTCGATCGTGCCGTCGGGCAGCCCCTCGCCGCCGAAGCGGCGGGTGACCATCGAGCCGAGCATCGTGCCGACGGTCCGGTTGACGTTGCGCACCGGCAGCTCGAGGCTGACCGGCCGCGCGTCGAGCAGCGCGCCCTCGCACAGCTGGATGAGGGTCTGGTCCAGCGCGACGTCCAGGCCGTGGTCCTGGGTGCGGACGCGGTGCCGGGGGGCGCCCTCGGGAAGCTCCGGCACGGCCAGCACCGGGGTGAGGTCCAGGCCGGCGGCCTTCCAGTGGTCGACGGCCTTGCGGGTGTCCAGCAGCTCGGCGTGGCCGACGGCCTCCTGGAGCGAGCGGAAGCCCAGCTCGGCGAGGTACTGGCGGACCTGCTCGGCGAGGAACTCGAAGAAGGTGACGACGAACTCCGGCCGCCCGGTGAACCGCTTGCGCAGCTCCGGGTTCTGGGTGGCGACGCCGACCGGGCAGGTGTCGAGGTGGCAGACGCGCATCATCACGCAGCCGGAGACGACCAGCGGAGCGGTGGCGAAGCCGTACTCCTCCGCACCCAGCAGCGCGGCGATGAGCACGTCGCGGCCGGTCTTCATCTGCCCGTCGCACTGCACGACGATGCGGTCGCGCAGCCCGTTGGCCAGCAGCGTCTGCTGGGTCTCGGCCAGGCCGAGCTCCCACGGCGAGCCGGCGTGCTTCAGCGAGGTGAGCGGCGCGGCACCCGTGCCGCCGTCGTGCCCGGAGATGAGGACGACGTCGGCGTGCGCCTTGCTCACCCCGGCCGCGACCGTCCCGACCCCGACCTCGGAGACCAGCTTGACGTGGACCCGCGCCTCGTTGTTGGCGTTCTTCAGGTCGTGGATCAGCTGCTTGAGGTCCTCGATCGAGTAGATGTCGTGGTGCGGCGGCGGGCTGATCAGGCCGACGCCCGGCGTGGAGTGCCGGGTGCGGGCGACCCACGGGTAGACCTTGGCGCCGGGCAGCTGGCCGCCCTCGCCGGGCTTGGCCCCCTGCGCCATCTTGATCTGGATGTCGTCGGCGTTGACCAGGTACTCGCTGGTGACGCCGAACCGCCCGCTGGCCACCTGCTTGATCGCCGAGCGGCGCAGGTCGCCGTTGGGGTCGGCCACGAAGCGGTCGGGGTCCTCGCCGCCCTCACCGGTGTTGGACTTCCCGCCCAGCCGGTTCATCGCGATCGCGAGGGTCTCGTGCGCCTCCTGCGAGATGGAGCCGTAGCTCATCGCGCCGGTGGAGAACCGCTTGACGATCTCGCTGACCGGCTCGACCTCCTCCAGCGGCACCGGCGGGCGCACCCCGGTCCGGATCGTGAACAGCCCGCGCAGCGTCGCGGCGTCCTCGGAGAGCTGGTCGACGGTCCGGGTGTACTTCTCGAAGACGTCGTACTGCCGCGCCCGGGTGGCGTGCTGGAGCAGGAACACCGTCTCGGGGTTGAACAGGTGCACCTCGCCCTCGCGGCGCCACTGGTACTCCCCGCCGGTCTCCAGACGACGGTGCGCCCGCTCGGTCGGGTTCTCCGGGTAGGCCCGGCGGTGGCGCATGGCCACCTCCTCGGCGAGGACGTCGATGCCGACGCCGCCGAGCGGGCAGGAGGTGCCGGTGAAGTACTCGTCGACGATCTCCTGCGACAGGCCGACGGCCTCGAAGATCTGCGCCATCGTGTACGAGCCGACGGTGCTGATGCCCATCTTGCTCATGACCTTGAGGACGCCCTTGCCGAGCGCCTTCACCAGGTTGCGCGCGGCCTGGGCCGGCTCGATGCCGGTCAGGTCGCCGGCCCGGATGAGGTCCTCGAGGGACTCGAAGGCCAGGTAGGGGTTGACCGCGGCGGCGCCGTAGCCGAGCAGCAGCGCGACGTGGTGCACCTCGCGGCAGTCGCCGGACTCGACGACCAGCCCGACCTCCATGCGGGTCTTCTGCCGCACGAGGTGGTGGTGGACGGCGGCGGTCATGAGCAGCGACGGGATGGGGGCGCGCTTCTCGTCGCAGTCCCGGTCGGAGAGCACGATGACGCGGGCGCCGGCGGCGATCGCCTTGCTGACCTTCGTCCGCAGCTGCTCGACCGCCTGGGCCAGCGCCGTCCCGCCGCCCTTGACGTCGAAGTGGCCGGTGATCCGGACGGCGGCGTAACCGGGCAGGTCGCCGTCGTCGTCGATGTGCAGGATCTTGGCCAGCTCGTCGTTGTCGATGACCGGGTATGGCAGGAACACCTGGCGGCAGGACGCCGGCGTGGCGTTCATCAGGTTCTGCTCCGGGCCGAAGGTGCGCCCGAGGCTGGTCACCAGCTCCTCGCGGATGGCGTCCAGCGGCGGGTTGGTCACCTGGGCGAACAGCTGCCCGAAGTAGTCGTACAGCAGCCGCGAGCGGTCCGAGAGCGCCGCCACGGGGGTGTCGGTGCCCATCGAGCCGATCGGCTCGGCCGCGGTCGAGGCCATCGGGGTGAGCAGGACGCGCAGGTCCTCCTCGGTGTAGCCGAACAGCAGCTGCCGGCGGACGACGGACTCGTGGCTGGGCCGGGCGCGGCGGCGCTCGGGCAGCTGCGGCAGGTGCACCAGGCCGGCGTGCAGCCAGTCCTCGTAGGGGTGCTCCGCGGCCAGCGCGCCCTTGACCTCCTCGTCGGAGACGATCTTCCCGGCGGCGGTGTCGACCAGGAACATGCGGCCGGGCTGCAGCCGGCCCTTGGCCACGACGTCGGCGTCGGGGACCTCCAGGACGCCGACCTCGCTGGCCAGCACGACCAGGTCGTCCTTGGTGTGCCACCAGCGGCCCGGGCGCAGCCCGTTGCGGTCGAGCACGGCGCCGATCAGCGTGCCGTCGGTGAAGGCGACCGCGGCCGGCCCGTCCCAGGGCTCCATGATCGAGGCGTGGAACCGGTAGAAGGCCCGGCGGGCCGGGTCCATCTCGTCGTGGTTCTCCCACGCCTCCGGGATCATCATGAGCACCGCGTGCGGCAGCGACCGCCCGGACAGGTGCAGCAGCTCGAGCACCTCGTCGAACGTCGCCGAGTCGCTGAAGTCGCTGGCGGTGACCGGGTAGATCCGCTCGAGACCGAGCTCGGAGGCCGGGCCGGCGGGCCCGTCGAAGAGCGTCGTCTCCAGCTTCGCCTCGCGGGCGCGCATCCGGTTCCGGTTGCCCTTGATGGTGTTGATCTCGCCGTTGTGCGCGATCACCCGGAACGGGTGGGCCAGCGGCCAGCTGGGGAAGGTGTTGGTCGAGAACCGGCTGTGCACCAGCGCGATCGCCGACTCGTAGCGCTCGTCGCGAAGGTCGGGGAAGAACGCGGGCAACTGGTCGGTGGTCAGCATGCCCTTGTAGGTGATGGTCCGCGACGACAGCGACACGATGTACAGGGAGCTGCCGGCCTCGGTGGCGGACCGCTCGGCCCGCTTGCGGAGCACGAAGGCGCGCCGCTCCAGCCGGGTCACCCCGTTCACGGCCGCGTTGCCGCCGAAGGCGCGGACGTCGGCGCGGGCGCCGATCGTCTCGGCGACGAAGAGCTGGGCGAAGTGCGGCATGACGGCGCGCGCGGTCGGACCGACGTCGGCGCCGTCGGGGTCGACGGGCAGCTCGCGCCAGCCGAGGACGGTGAGGCCCTCCTCGGCGGCGAGCCGGGCGACGTCGGCGAGCCGCGCGGCCCGCTCGGCCTCGTCGACCGGCAGGAAGGCGATGCCGACCGCGTACTCCCCGAGCGGGGGCAGGTCGAAGTCGACCTCCGCGCGCAGCAGCGCGTCGGGCACCTGGGTGAGGATGCCCGCGCCGTCGCCGGAGTTCGGCTCGGAGCCGGCGGCACCGCGGTGGTCGAGGTTGTGCAGCGCGGTGAGCCCGGCGGCCACGATCTTCCGCGAGCGGCGCCCCTGGACGTCGGCGACGAAGGCCACGCCACAGGCGTCCTTGTCGTTCGCCGGGTCGTAGAGGCCGGACGCGGCGGGGACCGCCGAGAACGGCACACCGGGCGCTGCGGAGGAGGGGACGGCGGTGCCGGCGGGGGCGGGGAACTGCGACATGTCACTCCCGTCGTCGGCGCACCACCCGCGGCCGTCGGTCGACGGGGCAGGTGGAGGGCGGAGGGCCCGGCCGGGGGTCAGAGGGCGGTGGGGCGGCACTGCGGGAGAGCCGGCGAGCTGGGTGGTCAGTGCGACCACCGGGTCAGCTCTGGCTCGCGAGCCTCGGGGGTGGTGCCCCCGGGGCTGTCGTCCGCGGGGCGGCACTGGCCCGGTTTCGACGCGTGCGACCCGCCAGGATCACTGGGAGGTCTGGAGGGAAGGGTACACAGCCGTAACACAGGCCTCACTCGGGCAAACGTCACATCCGGCGCGTCGCGTCAGGCCTCCTCCTGTCGTCGCGGATCGGCCTCACCAGGGGTTTCGGCGTCGGCCCCGTCGGAGCCCCGGGCGGGCACCGTCGGAGCGGCGTCGGCCGTCCCGGCACCGGTCCCGGCGCTGTCGCGCTGGTCACGCCCGCGGGTGATCACCTCGCGCGGGCGGCCGCGCTGCCAGACCAGGTAGGCCACCGCCAGCAGGCCCACGACGACGGAGGTGAACACGTTGAGGCGGACGCCGAAGAAGGTCTCCGCCGGGTCGGTGCGCAGCAGCTCGATCCACAGCCGACCCGCGCAGTAGCTGGCCACGTAGAGGGCGAACGCGCGGCCGTGGCTGAGCTGGAAGCGGCGGTCGGCCCAGATGACCAGGGCGGCCGCGGCCAGGTTCCACAGCAGCTCGTAGAGGAAGGTGGGGTGGAAGGTGCCCAGCACCACCGGCTGCCCGCCGGGGCCGACGACGGCGCCGGTGCCGGTCCACTCGTAGATCGTCAGCGCCCACGGCAGGTCGGTGGGGCCGCCGTAGAGCTCGTTGTTGAACCAGTTGCCGAGCCGGCCGATGGCCTGCGCCACCAGCAGCCCGGGGGCGATCGCGTCGGCGAAGGCCGGCAGCGGGATGCCGAGGCGCCGGCAGGCGATCCACGCGCCGACCCCGCCCAGTGCGATCGCACCCCAGATGCCGAGCCCGCCCTCCCAGATGGCGAAGGCGCGCAGCGGGTCGCCGCCCTCGCCGAAGTAGGGCCGGGGGCTGGTGATCACGTGGTAGATCCGGCCGCCGACGATGCCGAAGGGCACCGCCCAGACCGCGATGTCCAGGACGTCGCCCTCCGCTCCGCCCCGCGCCCGCCAGCGCCGGTCGGTCAGCCAGATCGCGGCGACGATGCCGGCGATGATGCACAGCGCGTAGGCCCGGATCGGCAGGGGCCCGAGCTCCCAGACGCCCTGGGTGGGGCTCGGGATGGCCGCCAGCGCGGTCACGCGTGCGCCCCGGCCCGGCGGCGCACGCCCTCGGCGAGCTCGGTGGCCAGCGCCCGCACCCCCCCGGCGCCGGCGCCGTCCAGCAGGGGGCGGACGAACGCCGTACCGACGATGACCCCGTCGGCGAAGGCGGCGACCTCGGCGGCCTGGTCGGCGCTGGAGACGCCCAGGCCCACGCAGACGGCGAGGTCGGGGGCGGCGGCGCGCGTGCGGGCCACCAGCTTCTCGGCAGCGTCGCTGACCGTGGCGCGGGTGCCGGTGACGCCCATCGTGGAGGCGGCGTAGACGAACCCGCGGCAGGCCGCGGTGGTGGAGACCAGCCGGGCGTCGGTGGACGACGGAGCCACGAGGAAGACCCGGTCGAGGTCGGCCCGCTCCGCCGCAGCCAGCCACTCGGCGGCCTCGTCGGGGATGAGGTCGGGGGTGATCGCGCCCGCCCCCCCGGCCGCGGCCAGGTCGGTGGCGAACCGCTCGACGCCGTAGCGCTCGATCGGGTTCCAGTAGCTCATGACCGCCGGCACCGCGCCCGCGGCGGCGACCGCCTCGACGGCGCGCAGCACGTCGCGCATCCCCACGCCGGCGCGGACGGCGACGTCCACGGCCTGCTGGATCACCGGCCCGTCCATGCCCGGGTCGCTGTACGGGACGCCGATCTCGAGGACGTCGGCACCGCCCTCGACCGCGGCGACCATCGCCGCGATCGACTCGTCCACGCTCGGGTACCCGACCGGGACGTAGGCGATCAGCGCGGCCCGCCCCTCGGCGCGGGCCGCACCGATCCTCGTCGCCAGCGAGCTCACGCCGTCTCCCCCGCGTCCTGGCCGGGCACGGCGTCGCCGGACGTCACGGCACCCTCGGTCGGCTGCTGGTCGGTGTCGAGGCCCGGGCCGGGGTCGACCTCGTCGCGGTCGCCGAGGCCGAACCAGCGCGAGGCGGTCTCGACGTCCTTGTCGCCGCGGCCGGAGAGGTTGACCAGCAGCAGCGCGTCCGGTCCCAGCTCCTCGCCGAGGGTCATCGCCCCGGCGAGGGCGTGCGCCGACTCGATGGCCGGGATGATCCCCTCGGTGCGGCACAGGAGGGCGAAGGCCTCCATGGCCTCGGCATCGGTCACCGGCCGGTACTCGGCCCGGCCGATGCTGTGCAGGAAGGAGTGCTCGGGGCCGACGCCCGGGTAGTCGAGGCCGGCGCTGATCGAGTGCGACTCGATGGTCTGCCCGTTGTCGTCCTGCAGGAGGTACGAGCGGGCGCCGTGCAGCACGCCCGGCGAGCCGCCGGTGATCGTGGCCGCGTGCCGGCCGGTCTCCAGGCCCTCGCCGCCGGCCTCCAGGCCGACCAGCCGCACACCCTCGTCAGGGACGAAGGCGGTGAAGATGCCGATCGCGTTGGACCCGCCGCCCACGCAGGCGAGGACGGCGTCGGGCAGCCGGCCCTCGCGTTCGAGCACCTGGGCGCGCGCCTCGTCGCCGATGACCCGCTGGAAGTCGCGGACCATCTCGGGGAACGGGTGCGGGCCGGCCACCGTGCCGAACACGTAGTTGGTCGTCTCGACGTTGGTGACCCAGTCGCGGAACGCCTCGTTGATGGCGTCCTTCAGCGTGCGCGAGCCGGTGGTGACCGGGATGACCTCGGCGCCCAGCAGCCGCATCCGGGCCACGTTGAGCGCCTGCCGCCGGGTGTCCTCCTCGCCCATGTACACGGTGCAGGACAGGCCCATGAGCGCCGCCGCGGTCGCGGTGGCCACGCCGTGCTGCCCGGCGCCGGTCTCGGCGATCACCCGGGTCTTGCCGATCCGCTGGGTGAGCAGCGCCTGGCCCAGCACGTTGTTGATCTTGTGGGAGCCGGTGTGGTTGAGGTCCTCCCGCTTGAGCAGCACGCGGGCGCCACCGGCGTGGGCGGCGAACTTGGGCACCTCGGTGATCGGGCTGGGCCGGCCGGTGTAGTCCCGCTGCAGCCGGGCGAACTCGGCCTGGAACGCCGGGTCGACGCGCATGGCCTCGTAGGCCTCGGTCAGCTCGTCGAGGGCGGCGATCAGGGCCTCGGGCACGAAGCGCCCGCCGAAGACGCCGAAGTGACCGGTGGCGTCGGGCCAGCCCGGGCGAGCCTGGTGGAGCTGGTCTCCCCGCTGCGGTGGGCTGGTCGTCGTCATGCGCCCAGACTAAGGACCTCCCTGCCCCCCACCGCTCGCAGGCTCGCGGCGGGCCCCTGCACGGAGGCCGGGATCAGCGGGTGGTGCGGGGGGTCGCGGGGTGCGATCCGGCCGTCACCAGGTCCGCGACCGCCTGGCGGGCGTCGCCGGCGGTGACCAGGCCCTCGCCGACCAGGACGGCGTCGGCCCCGGCGGCGGCGTAGCCGATCAGGTCGTGCGGCCCGCGGACGCCGGACTCGGCGACCTTGACCACCTCCGAGGGCAGGCCGGGGGCGATCCGCTCGAACGTGGAGCGGTCGACCTCGAGGGTGGTGAGGTCGCGCGCGTTGACGCCGATCACCGCCGCCCCGGCGGCCAGCGCGCGGTCGGCCTCGGCCTCGGTGTGCACCTCGACCAGCGCGGTCATCCCGAGGGACTCGACCCGCTCCAGCAGGCCCACGAGCACGTTCTGCTCCAGCGCGGCGACGATCAGCAGGACGACGTCGGCACCGTGGGCGCGGGCCTCGTGCACCTGGTAGCTGCTGACCACGAAGTCCTTGCACAGGATCGGCACGTCGACCGCGGCGCGGACGGCGGCGAGGTCGGCCTGGGACCCGCCGAACCGGCGCCGCTCGGTGAGCACGCTGATCACCCGCGCGCCCCCGTCGGCGTACTGCCGGGCCAGGACGGCGGGGTCGGGGATGTCGGCGAGGGCGCCCTTCGACGGGCTCTGCCGCTTCACCTCGGCGATGACGCCGACCCCGGGAGCGCGCAGCGCGGCCAGCGCGTCGAGGGCCGGGCGGGCGTCCTCCGCGGCTGCCTTGACCTCGGCCAGCGGGGTGACCGCCTCGCGCGCCGCCAGGTCCTCGCGAACACCGGCGACGATCTCGTCGAGCACGGACACGCGGCCTCCCCGCTGCTGTTCGACGGTCCGCCCCTGCGGGGCGTGGCCCCGGCCGGGACCCGATCCGTGGACCCACTCTAGAGGCGGGGCGGCCGCCGACCGTCCGCGGGGCAGGGGGTCCGCCCGCCCGGGCGGTTGGCCCGCACCACCCCCGGGTACTCAGCGTTGTTCGGCCGCGGACTCCGTGGGGTCCTCCCCGCGGTCGAGCGCGCGCCAGGCGTCCAGGGCGCGGTCCTCGTCGGTCCGCTGCCGCCGGGGGGTGTCCGTGCTGCCTGCGGGCCGGCGCTCGTAGCGGCGTCCCATGCCGGGCCAGGCCCGCCCGCGGAGCACCGTGAGCAGGCCCGAGAGCACGGCGACCGCCCCGGCGACGACCGCCAGCACCGGCCAGCCGGCCGACACGTCGGCGGTCAGCGCGTCCGCGCGGGTGCCGGGGCCGATGACGGCGGCGGCCGCCGCACCGACGTCGGTGACCAGGGGGCGCAGGCCCGACCACGCGAGCACCCCGCCGGCGAGGGCGACCAGCAGCCCGAGGGCGTAGCGGCCCGCCCCGCGGACGGCGAGCAGCGCCACCGCGGCGGCCAGCAGGAGCAGCCCCGCGGCGGACACCAGCGGCACCAGCGAGCTGCCGGCCAGCTCCGCGGTCGTCGGCGGCAGCGGCTCGGGGCGCTGCACGGTGGCGGTCACCCAGGTCTGGCCGCCCGCCGACAGGGCCAGCCCCCCGGCCAGCGCCGTCCCGGCGACCGCGGCCGCCAGCTCACGCCGGTCACGCCTCACGGTGCCCACGGTTCGCCTCCGCCCGGCGGAGCCGGTAGGACGGCAGAGCGGCTCACGGGAGTTCCCGCATCCCCTCCGCCGTCGCGATGGCCGACAGCACGGCCCGGGCCTTGTGCCGGGTCTCGGCCTCCTCGGTGGCCGCGTCGCTGTCGGCGACGATGCCCGCGCCGGCCTGCACGTAAGCCCGCCCCTGGTGGAGGACCGCCGTCCGGATGGCGATGGCCATGTCGAGGTCGCCGCTGGCGTCGACGTACCCGACCGTGCCGGCGTACAGGGCGCGGCGGGTCGGCTCCAGCGTCTCGATGATCTCCATGGCCCGCGGCTTGGGGGCGCCCGAGACCGTGCCGGCCGGGAACGTCGCATCGAAGACGTCGAGGGCGTCCCACTCCGGCGCGACCTGGCCGGCCACGGTGGAGACCAGGTGCATCACGTGGCTGTAGTGCTCGATCCGCATGAAGTCGGGCACCTCGACCGTGCCCGGCACGCAGACCCGCCCGAGGTCGTTGCGGGCGAGGTCGACGAGCATCACGTGCTCGGCCCGCTCCTTGGGGTCGGCCAGCAGCCCCTCGGCCAGCCGGACGTCGTCGTCGGGGGTCGCCCCCCGGGGCCGGGTGCCGGCCGGCGGGTGGACCACGGCGGAGCTGCCGGTCACGGTGACCAGCGCCTCCGGCGAGGAGCCGACGACGTCGAAGGGCGTCTCCCGGCCGGCGAAGCGCAGCAGGTACATGTACGGGCTGGGGTTGGTGGCGCGCAGCACCCGGTAGAGGTCCAGCGCGTCGACCTCGGTCGGCACCTCGAACCGCTGGGAGAGCACCACCTGGAAGGCGTCGCCGGCGCGGATGTGCTCGCGCACCCGCTCCACGCCGTCCTCGAACACACCCGGGGCCATGTTGCTGACCACCGGCGGCGCCTCGGCGGTGCTGAAGACGGCGACCCCGGGCGCGGCCGCCTTGGCCAGGTCGGCGGCCATCGCGTCGAGCCGGGCGACGGCGTCGTCCCAGCCGGTGCCGGCCTCCCCCGCGCCGCGCAACGCGTTGGCGATCAGCAGCACCGTGCCGTCGGTGTGGTCGAGCACGACGAGGTCGGTGACGAGCATCAACGCCAGCTCGGGCATGCCGAGGTCGTCGGTGGCCAGCACCGGGAGCCGCTCCAGCCGCCGCACGACGTCGTAGCCGAGGTAGCCGACCAGCCCGCCGGTCAGGGGCGGCAGCGCGGGGTCCCGCGGGGAGCGCAGCCGGCGGGCCAGCGTCCGGACGGCGGCCAGCGGGTCGGCCGGCAGGCCGTCGGTGAGCCCGGGCAGCGCCTGCCCGAGCCACTCCGCCCGGCCGTCCCGCTCGGTCAGCACCCCGGCGCTGCGCACGCCGACGAAGCTGTACCGCGACCACTGCTTGCCCTGCTCGGCCGACTCGAGCAGCACCGTGCCGGGCCGGTTGCCGGCCAGCTTGCGGTAGATGCCGACGGCGGTCTCCCCGTCGGCGAGCAGCTTGCGGGTCACCGGGACCACCGGCCGGTCCAGCGCCGCGAACTCCTCCCGGGACGGCGAGGTCTCACCGAGCCGCACGGGACACCTCCAGCTCGCGGTGGAAGCAGCTGCGCTCGCCGGTGTGGCAGGCCGGGCCCTCCTGGTCGATGAGCACGAGCAGCGCGTCACCGTCGCAGTCCAGGCGCACGTCGCGCACCCACTGCCGGTTGCCGGAGGTCTCTCCCTTCACCCAGTACTCCCCGCGGCTGCGCGACCAGTAGGTGGCCCGGCCGGTGGTCAGGGTGCGGCGCAGCGCCTCGTCGTCCATCCAGGCCACCATGAGCACCTCGCCGGTGTCGTGCTGCTGCACGACGGCGGCGACCAGGCCGGCGGGGTCGTGGCGCAGCAGCGCGGCGACGTCGGGGTCCAGGGCGGGGGCGGCGGACATGGACCCGATCGTCCCACCCGCGGACGACCGCCCCGGTCACCGGCCGGGCGGAGCCGCCTCCGCGGCGGGGGCGAACCACGCGCGGGCGGCCCGGCTGCACAGCAGCCCGAGCCCGACCGCGGGGGCCGCGGCGAAGCAGAACACCCCGAAGAGCATCACCGCCGACGGATCGGGCCCGACGGCGCCCTCGACGAGGGCGACCAGCCGCACCGCCCAGTAGACGGCGAGCGCGATCTGCAGGGCGAGCGCGGCCAGCAGCGTCTGGCGCGCGGCGCGGCTGCGGCGGTTCAGCGCCATGATCCCGCCGACGACGAGGGCGACCACCGACGCCACCTGCACGAAGGCCACGACGGTCGCCTCGGTGGCCAGCGCGCCGCCGTCCGCCGGGAAGCCCGCCTCGCCCCCGCTGAGGGTGAACAGCGACGCCAGCAGGACGACGTAGGCCGACGCCAGTGCCACGACGGCGGCCTGCACGAAGGCGAGCACCGCCGCGGCGATCACCTGGCCGGGCCGCCGCGGTCCGGCCGGCCGCGGCCAGGGGGCGCCGTAGGGGGCCCCGCCGTAGGGGAACGCGCCGTACGGCGCCGGCCAGCCGGGAGCCGGGGCGCCGTACGGCGCGCTCCACGGGGGCACCGGCCCCGTGGCGGGCGGCCCGGCGTAGGGCGCGCCGTGCTCGGTCTCGGTGGCCGGGTCCGACCAGGGGTCGGGCCGGCTCACAGGCTCGCCGCCAGGGCCCGGCCCGCGACCCGGCCGGAGAACAGGCAGCCGCCCAGGAAGGTGCCCTCCAGGGAGCGGTAGCCGTGCATGCCACCACCGCCGAACCCGGCCACCTCGCCGGCCGCGTAGAGGCCCGGGAACACCGCGCCGCCGGGCTGCAGCACCCGGCCGGAGAGGTCGGTCTCCAGCCCGCCGAGGGTCTTGCGGGTGAGCAGGTTCAGCCGGACGGCGATCAGCGGCCCGGCCGCCGGGTCCAGGAGCCGGTGCGGCGGGGCGACCCGGATGAGCTTGTCGCCGAGGTAGTGGCGGGCGCCGCGGATGGCGGTGATCTGCGAGTCCTTGCCGAACTCGTTGGCGATGGCGCGGTCGCGGCAGACCACCTCGGCCTCGACGGTGGCCAGGTCCAGCTCGGGCTCGCCGCCGGTGATCCGGTTCATGCCGGCCACCAGCTCGGGGAGCGTGCGGGCGACGACGAAGTCCTCGCCGCGGTCCAGGAACGCCTGCACCGGCCCGGCCACGCCGGCCTTGACCCGGTTGAGCAGCAGCCTGACGTCCTTGCCGGTGAGGTCGGGGTTCTGCTCGGAGCCCGACAGTGCGAACTCCTTCTCCACGATCTTGTGCGTCGCGACGAACCAGGTGTGCTCGTGACCGGTCTGCCCGATGTGGGCCAGCGTGCCGAGGGTGTCGAAGCCGGGGAACAGGGGCACCGGCAGCCGCTTGCCGGTCGCGTCGAGCCACAGGGACGACGGGCCGGGCAGGATGCGGATGCCGTGCCGGTCCCACACCGGGGAGTGGTTGGCGATCCCCTCGGTGTAGTGCCACATGCGGTCCCCGTTGATCACGTTCCCGCCGGCCGCCGCCGTGGCCTGCAGCATCCGCCCGTCGACGTGCGCCGGGACGCCGGACAGCAGCCGCTGCGGCGCCGGGCCCAGCCGGGCCGGCCAGTTCTGCCGGACCAGGTCGTGGTTGCCGCCGATGCCGCCGGAGGTGACGACGACGGCCTGCGCGGCGATCTCGAAGTCCGCGACCTGCGTGCGCGAGCTGGCCTCCCCGCGGGCCACGTCGCTGGGTTCGAGGACGCCGCCGCGCACCCCGGTCACCACGCCGTCGTCGACCACCAGCTCGTCCACGCGGTGCCGGAAGCGCAGCTCCACGAGCCCGCGGTCCACCGCGGCGCGCACCCGGCGGGCGAACGGCTCGACCAGCCCCGGTCCGGTGCCCCAGACGATGTGGAACCGCGGCACGGAGTTGCCGTGGCCGGTGGCGGTGTACCCGCCGCGCTCGGCCCAGCCGACGATGGGGAAGAACCCGACGCCCTGCTCGCGCAGCCAGGCCCGCTTCTCCCCCGCGGCGAACTGCAGGTAGGCCTCGGCCCACCGGCGCGGCCAGTGGTCCTCCTCGCGGTCGAAGCCGGCGGTGCCGAACCAGTCCTGCCGGGCCAGCTCGAGCGAGTCGTGCACGCGCAGCCGCCGCTGCTCCGGGGAGTCGACGAGGAACAGCCCGCCGAAGGACCACCAGGCCTGGCCGCCGAACGACGCCTCGGGCTCCTGCTCGACCAGGACCACCCGCTTGCCGGCGTCGGCCAGCTCCGCGGTGGCCACCAGCCCGGCCAGCCCCGCACCCACCACGACGACGTCAGTGTCGGTCACGGAGCGCACGCTAGCGGGCGCGGGCTCCCCGCCCACCGGACCCGGCCGCCGGCGTCGCCCGGCCGGGTCGCGTCCACTCCCGGATCGGGCGGCGCACGCTCAGCACCAGGCTGCCCACCGGCCCGACCAGCAGCAGCAGCGCCCACGACATCGCCTGACCGCCGCCGAGGACGCCGAAGAGGGTGACCAGCCCGACCAGCGCCAGCAGTGGCAGCAGGCTCGCGCCGGCCAGCACCAGCCAGCCGCGCGGGCGGCCCTGCCATACCATGCCGGCGCCGACGACCGCCCAGCCGGCCAGCAGCAGCGGCAGGAGGACGTACCAGTACCAGCCGCGGTCGGGCTCCCAGAGGAGGTAGGCCAGGTAGATGTCCTCGGCGGCGGTGAGGACGCCGAAGGCGACGGCGAACGGGACCAGCTGCGGGCGCCTCGGCGGAGCCGGTGCGTACCGGGCCTGCGCCGGGCGCGGCGCGGCGCGGGGCGAGCGCCGCGCCACCGCCCGGCTGCGCGAGGAGGACGACGGCATGGCCGCAGGGTAGGGCGACTGGCTGGGACCGGCCTCAGCCCGGCGGGGGGACGCGCGCGGTCACCGGGTGCGGCCCGGGCGGCCGGCGATCCACCGCCGCACGGACGGCGCGAGCGCCAGGCCGGCCGCGACGAGCGGCCCGGCCAGGAGCAGCAGCGGCCAGCCCGCCCCACCGGTGTCCTGGTCGGCCGCGGCCCAGATGACCGCCCCGGTGAGCACCGCCACGGGGAGCACGGCGAGGACCAGCGGCAGCCAGCCGCGGCGGGCCAGCAGCCACAGCGCCCCGAACAGCTGCAGGACCGGCGCCACCACGAGCAGGTAGGTCCAGGGATCGGGTCCGGTGTCGGCGTCCAGCCCGCCGAGCGTCACGGCGAGCACGGCGACGAACGCGGCCGGCATCGCCCCGACGATGCCCACGATGCCCGCGGCCAGCGCGGCGCCGGGCATCCGCGGGTCGGACGGCGGGACGGTCTCGGCCCGGCGACGGGCCCGGCCTGCGGAGGTGGACACGTCGGCAGGCTAGGGCGCGGCAGCCCGCCGTGGGAGGTCAGGCGGGCTGGGGCTCCCCGCGCGACGAGCGCCGCCAGGAGGCGTGCAGCCGCGCGTACGGGCCCTCGGCGCCGACCAGCTCCGCGTGCGTGCCCCGCTGCACCACCCGGCCCGCGTCGACGACCAGCACCTCGTCGGACCGCTCCGCCGTCGACAGCCGGTGCGCGATGGTCAGCGTCGTCCGGCCGTCGGTGAGGGTGTCCAGCGCGCGGGTCAGCCGCTGCTCGGTGGCGGGGTCGACCGCGCTGGTCGCCTCGTCGAGCACCAGCAGGTCGGGGTCGGCGACGTGGGCGCGGGCGACGGCGACCAGCTGCCGCTCCCCCGCCGACAGCGACTCGCCGCGCTGGCCCACCCGGGTGGCCACGCCGTCGGTCAGCCCGGCCACCCAGGCGGTCAGGCCGAGGTCGTCGAACGCGGCGAGCACCTCGCCGTCGGTCAGCCCCGGCCGGCCGTAGCGGACGTTGTCGGCGACGGTGGCGTCGAAGAGGAAGCCGTCCTGCGGCACCATGACCACCCGCCGGCGCAGCGAGCCGAACGCCACCCGGTCCAGCGGCACCCACGTGGTGGCGTCGTCGCCGAGCAGCACCCGACCCGTGCCGGGGTCCATGAGCCGGGTGACCAGCTTGGCGAACGTCGTCTTGCCCGACCCCGTCTCCCCGACGACCGCCACCCGCCGCCGCGGCGCGATGGTGAGGTCGACCCGGTCGAGGGCCGGGCGGGCGTCCGGGGAGTACCGGAAGCTGACGTGCTCGAAGCGCACGCCGAGGGGGCCCGGCGGCAGCTCGGCGGCCGACCCGGCGTCGTCCACCGCGGGATCGCGGACGTCGGGCTCGGTGGCGAGCACGTCGAGCACGCGGCGGAACCCCGCGACGGCGTTCTGCGCCTCGTTGAGCACCTCGCTGGCGGTCTGCACCGGCGCCACGAACAGGGTGACGAGGAACAGGAAGGCGACCAGGGTGCCGGCGGTCAGGTCGCCGTCCAGCCCGAGCAGGACGCCGACGACCACGACGGCGGCGTTGGCCACCGCGGCGACGATCTCCCCGCTGACGAACACCGCGGCGGTGGTCCTCTGGGCCCGCACCTGGGCGCGGTAGTGCCGCGCGATGGCGCGGTCGAGGCGGGCGGCGGTGCGCTCGCGGATGCCGTAGGCGCGCACGGTCGGCGCGCCGACCACCGACTCGGAGACCGCGGCCAGCACGTCGCCCACCCGCTCGCGGACCACGCCGTGGACGACGGCCAGGCGCCGGGCGAGGTACCGCAGGGCGAGGGCGAGCGGCACGAAGCAGACCAGCACGAGCAGGGTCAGCTGCCAGGAGTAGACGGCCATCACGACGGTGGCCACGAGCAGCTGCCCCAGGCTCACCACGCCCAGGACGCCGCCCCACTGCATGAAGGTGGACAGCTGGTCGACGTCGCTGGTGACCCGCGAGACCAGCGACCCGCGCCGCTGGCCCTGCTGGTGCAGCACCGACAGGTCGTGCACGTGGCGGAACGCCCGCGCCCGCAGCCCGGCCAGCGCGGTCTCCGTCGTCCGGAACAGCCGGACGTTCATCCCGTACACCGCGACGGCGGTCAGCAGCACGACGACCGCGCACAGCAGCACGAGGTCGCGGACCAGGCCGAGGTCCGGGCCGCCGGGGCCGGACAGGCCACGGTCGATCACCTGCTGGACGGCGATCGGCACGACCACCCGGCCGGCGGTCGCCAGCAGCGCGAGGGTGAAGGTGACCGGCAGGCCGCGGCGGAACTCGGGCATCATCCGCAGCCCCCGGCGCAGCGTGGCCAGCGCCCCCTCGTCGCGGTGCTCGGCGAGCCCGTTCACGCCGCCCCCTGGTTCGCTCCCGCGGGGCGCTCCGCTCCTCGCTCGTTCCTCGCTGCGATGCTCACGCCCCT
>NZ_JALPKQ010000034.1:0-63010 GCF_051383655.1 Geodermatophilus sp. CPCC 205761 | reverse complement strand
GCGCGGCCGGCGCCGGGCCCCGGGATGCGGGGGCCGGAGCACCCGCCAGCACCGCCGGGCCACCCGCCGGCGTCGTCGGGGCCACGGCGGCGGCCGCGGCCGTGGTGGTGACGGTGACGGTCGCGCCGGCCGCGGTGACGTCGGTGACGGTCACGGTGAGGCCTCCGCCGGGGGCCGACACGGGCGTCCCGACCGGGAGGGCGGCCTGCAGGTCGCGGTCCCAGGAGCCGGCCGGGGCCGGGGTCCCGTCGAGGAGCAGCGACGTGTCCGGCATCGAGCCGGCCCGGTGCAGGAGCACGCCGGTCTGCAGCCGGAAGCGGTTCTCCGCGGCGCCGAGCCAGGCGTCCCGGAGGGCGGGCGCGCGGTACTCCAGCCAGTAGGTGCCGCCGTCGGAGCCGGCCAGCCGGATCGCGCGGGTGCCGGTGCGACCGGAGAGCGGGGCCAGGGTGAGCGTCGTCGTCGCGCCGTCGGCGGGCAGTACCGCCTGGGCCGCCGCCGGGAGGACCCCGAGAGCCGCCGCCTGCGGGGCGTTGAGGACGCCGACCTGGCTCCAGGAGGCCCCCATGACGTCGTAGTAGTCGCGGTAGGCGGCGGTGCGGCAGGTGCCGCCCTCGACCGCGCCGTCGCACTGGTGGCCCGAGGAGTGGCCCAGGCCGAAGTTGTGGCCCAGCTCGTGGGAGATGACCGAGGGCAGGACGTCGCGGACGTACAGCCGGCCACCGGAGCCGGGACCCGAGCCGACCTCGCCCATCGCGTAGGCGCAGCCGGAGCCGTCGCCCGGGGCGCCGGCCACGTACAGCAGCAGGTGCCGGCCCGGGCCGTCCTGGAAGCCGACGGCGGCCGCGACCTGGTTCCACAGGACGGTGGGTTCGGCGCAGTCGACGGTCGCCTGCACCCAGCCCGGGACGGCGGTGGTGACCCCGACCCGGATGGCGCCGTCGCTCTCGTCCGCCCAGAACCCGGCGACCGGCCCGTCCACGGCCGCCACGAGCTGCTCCAGCGACGTGCCGTCGTCGGAGCCGCCCGGCGGCAGGACCCGCACCACGGTGACCTCGTTGGTGAGCGGCGCCGCCCCGCCGCCGTCGGCCGCCTCGGCCGGGCGCAGCAGCTGGGCGTCGAGCAGGTCGAGCGCCGGCTCGAGGCCCGCCTCGGCCGCGGCGTCGGGGAGCTGCCCGCCCACGGTGACCTCGACGGTCGCGCCGACCGGGAGGTCGCCGGCGGCCTCGGTCGGGATGCGGACCTCCCCGGTCGCCGTCTCGACCAGGGTCAGCGGCGCGCCGTCGGCGTCGTGGTCGCCGGCCGGGCCGGCCTCCGGGTAGACCTGCACGACCTCGCCGACCACGGTCTGGACCGGGGTCTCGTCGGCCTGCGCGGCCGTCGCGGGCAGCGCCAGGGAGACGGCGACCGCCGCCACGGCACCGGCCAGCGCCCGGATCGGGCGGCGGCGGTCGGCGGGGGACGTCGGCTGGAGGCGCATCCCCCACCCCATCGGCGGGATCTGCGCCCATCGGCACCGGATCCGGGAAATCCAGCCGACCGCGCCGCCACATCCGCCCCGCGGACCGCGGCGCCCCCACCCGTTACGCCAGGGCGTCCCCGTTACGCCAGGGCGTCGGCCCCCATCAGCCGGCGGCCGGCCTCGGTGATCGACCCGGACAGCGACGGGTAGATCGCGAACGTGTGCGCGAGGTCGGTGACCGTCAGCCCCTTCGTCACCGCCAGCGCGATCGGCAGGATCAGCTCCGACGCCCCCGGGGCCACCACGACCCCGCCGACGACGACGCCGGTCGCCTGCCGGGCGAACAGCTTGACGAAGCCGTCCCGCAGGTCGCTCATCTTGGCCCGGGCGTTGGTGGCCAGCGGCAGCCGGACGACGTCGATCTGGACGTCATCGGGCAGCGACGCCTCCTGCACCCCGACGGTGGCGATCTCGGGGTGGGTGAAGACGTTGGCCGCGACGGTCTTCAGCCGGATCGGGGTGACCGCCTCACCGAGGGCGTGCCACATGGCGATCCGGCCCTGCATCGCCGCGACCGAGGCCAGCTGGAACACGCCGGTCACGTCCCCGGCGGCGTAGATGCCCGGCACGCTGGTGCGGGAGACCCGGTCGACGACGACGTGGCCGGACTCGGCCACCTGCACGCCGCACCGGTCCAGGTTCAGCCCGGCGGTGTTGGGCACGGTACCGACGGTCATCAGCGCGTGCGAGCCGTCGACGCTGCGCCCGTCGGTGAGCTCGACCGAGACACCCTTCTCGGTGCGCCGGACGCCGGCGGCCCGGCCGCGCTCCAGCCGGCCGCCGCGGGACTGGAAGACCTGCTCGAGCACCTCGGCGGCGTCGGGGTCCTCGCCGGGCAGCACCCGGTCGCGGGAGGAGACGAGGGTGACCGGGACGCCGGCCTCCAGGTAGCCGGAGGCGAACTCGGCGCCGGTGACGCCGGAGCCGACCACGACTAGGTGCTCGGGCATCTCCTGCAGGTCGTAGACGTCGCGCCAGTCGAGGATCCGCTCGTGGTCGGGCTCGGCGCCGGGCAGCACCCGCGGGTCGGCGCCGGTGGCGATGAGGACGACGTCGCACTCGAGGGTCTCGCTTCCCGCGCCGTCGGCGTCCACCACGTCGACGCGGTGCTCCGCCAGCCCGCGCACCTCGTCCGACAGCCGGCCCTGGCCGGCCAGCACGCGCACGCCGTCGGCGAGCAGCCGGGCCTTGATGTCGGCGGACTGCGCGACGGCCAGCCCCTTGACCCGCTGGTTCACCGCGTCCATGTCGATGCCGACGGCGGCCAGCTCCGCGCCCTGCACGCCCAGGGACACCGAGTCGCGGACGCTGGTCATCACCCCGGCCGAGGCGATGAAGGTCTTGGAGGGCACGCAGTCGGTGAGGACGCTCGCGCCGCCGATGCCGTCCCGCTCGATGACGGTGACCTCCGCACCGAGCGAAGCGGCGACCAGCGCGGCCTCGTAGCCGGCGGGGCCGCCGCCGATGATCACGATGCGGGTCATGGGGGTCCTTGTCGGTGCGCGGTGGACACGAGCGGGCCCATTCTCCCCGCCGGTGCGTGCTGCCGTCGTCCATCCCCCGGGGTCGGTCGCGCCACACGCCCGTAGGCTCGGGGGCGATGGGCCTCTACGCCGCCTACGGGTCGAACATGGACCCCGCGCAGATGTTGCGGCGGTGCCCCTCCTCCCCGCACACCGGGACCGGCTGGATCCGCGGCTGGCGGCTGACCTTCGGCGCGGAGGACCTCGGCTGGGAGGGCGCGCTGGCCACCCTCGTCCCGGACGACACCCCGCCCGGCGAGGCTCTCTCCCCCGGCGTCTTCGTCGCCCTCTACGACCTCACCGAGGCCGACGAGCGGGCACTGGACGCCTGGGAGGGCGCCGACGTCGGGCTCTACCGGAAGCTGCACCTCCGGGTGCACACGCTCACCGGCGACCAGGTCGCCTACGTGTACGCGCTGGACGCCTTCGAGGGTGGACTGCCCTCGGCCCGCCACCTCGGCGCGCTGGCCGACGCCGCGCAGGCCGCGGGTGCCCCGGACGACTACGTGGAGGAGCTCCGCTCCCGGGAGTGCCGCTCCACCAGCTTCTGAGGCCGGTGATCCGCCGCGATCATGAAGTCCGGGAACCGACACGCCGGATCGCCGCCGCGTGTCGCTCTCGGCGACTTCATGATCGCGGCCTGAACGGGACGCCGAGGGCGCGCGCCGTCCGCGCCACCATGGCCACGTGCCGGCGGTACACGTCGCTCGCGGTGAAGTGCAGCAACGTCCACCGGTGCGCGGTCACCCAGTTGTGCTGGCTCCGGTCGGCGTCGAGCTGCTCACGGGTCATGTGCGCCTCGAGCCCATCGAACTCCGCCCCGACCGACTGCTCCTCCCACCCCATGTCGAGGAAGTGCCTCCGGCCTGCGCCGACCAACCGGACCTGCAGCCGGGGAGCAGGCAGGCCGGCGTCGAGGAACCGCCACCGCATGCGCGACTCCATCGGCGACTCGGCCGCTGCGTCGGCCACCGGTACGAGTTCGCGCAACCGGATGACCTGCCGCAGACCGGCCTGGTCGGCGGCCGCCGCCGCCAGCTGCTCACGGGTGCACGCACCCGCCCGGAGCGCGGCGTCCAGTGTCGCCAGGCCGTCGATCGGTGCGGTCGTGCGGACGACGTCGCAGGCCGTGCGCGCGGGCGGGGTGCACCAGACACCGCCCACGAGCACCGCGTCGTCCGTCCCGAGCGAGGACGGGTGCACCTGCACGCCCGGCAGCCTCCGGTTCACCAACTGGGGCGGCCCCAGGAAGTGCAGCGTCCGGTCCCCGAGCACGTCGAACCCCCACACCGACGCCGCGGTCGAGTGGCACGCCACGAGGTCACCGCCGACCGCCAGCGCCGCGGCGCGCAGTAGCAGCAGTGGTGAATCGGGGAGCTCCCCGTCGAGGAGCACGCCCCTCCACGGGCTCCGGCGCCAGCGGCCCGTGCGCACCAGCGATCGGACCTCGGCGTCGGTGCAGTGGTCCAGCGCCTGCGACGTGGAGAAGACCCCGTGCTGTGCGGCGATGAGGCGGTAGAGCGCGAAGTCCACGCTGGGCAGCGTCCGGCGTCACCGGACCCCGCTGCCCCGCCCCGGTGCATCTGTGGACCCCTGCGAGGCTGTGGACAGCCCCGTGATCATGAAGTCCGGGAAGTGACACGCCGGGCGACAGCGGTGTGTCGGTTCCCGGACTTCATGATCACGCCGAGAGGAAGGTCTCCAGCAGCTGCTGGGCGGCCAGCGCCGGGGTGAGCTCGCCGGCGAGCACCGCCTTCTCCAGCTCCGGGGCGGACGAGCGGACGCCGGGGTGCGCGCGCAGCCGGTGCTCGAGCTCGCCGCGCACCAGCTGCCACGTCCACCGCACCTGCTGGGTGCGCCGTTGCTCTTCGAGGGCCCCCGACACCCTCCGGCGGTCCTGGTGCTCGACCAGGGCCGCCCAGACGACGTCGAGCCCCTGGCCGGTGAGCCCGGCGCAGGTCAGCACCGGGACCTCCCAGTCCTCGCCGTGCCCGCGCAGCATCCGGATCGCCCCGGCCAGCTCGCGGGCCGCCTTGCGCGCGTCGGCGGCGCCGGGGCCGTCGGCCTTGTTCACCGCGATGACGTCGGCGATCTCGAGGATGCCGCGCTTGATGCCCTGCAGCTGGTCGCCGGTGCGGGCCAGCGTCAGGAACAGGAACGAGTCGACCATCTCCGCGACAGCGATCTCCGACTGCCCGACCCCGACGGTCTCCACCAGGACGACGTCGTAGCCGGCCGCCTCCACGACGACCATCGACTCCCGCGTCGCCTGGGCGACCCCGCCGAGCGTGCCCGAGGTCGGCGAGGGCCGGATGAAGGCCGCCGGGTCCACCGACAGCAGCGCCATCCGCGTCTTGTCCCCGAGGATCGACCCGCCGGACCGGGCCGACGACGGGTCGACGGCGAGCACCGCGACGCGCGACCCCGCCGCGGTCAGTGACACCCCGAGCGCGTCGATGAAGGTCGACTTGCCCACGCCCGGCACGCCGCTGATGCCCACCCGCCGGGCGGCACCCGCGTGCGGCTGCAGCCCGACGAGCAGCTCCTGCGCCCGCTCGCGGTGGTCGGTGCGGTGCGACTCGACCAGCGTGATCGCCCGCGCGACCGACCGCCGGTCGCCGGCCAGCACACCCTCGACGAGCGCCGGGACGTCGACCGGCCGGCTCACGCCCCGTCCCCCGGAGGGGCAGAAATGGCCATTTCTGCCCCTCCTGTCAGTGGCCGAGGCGCGCGGACAGCGTGCGCAGCAGGTCCTGCGCGGCCTCGGCGATGACCGTCCCCGGCAGGAAGACCGCGGCCGCCCCCATCTCCTTCAGCGTCGGGACGTCGTCGGGCGGGATGACCCCGCCGACCACGACCACCACGTCCTCGGCGCCCAGTGCGGCGAGCGCCTCCCGCAGCGCCGGCACCAGCGTCAGGTGGCCGGCGGCCAGCGAGGAGACGCCGACGACGTGCACGTCGGCCTCGACCGCCTGGCGGGCGACCTCCTCCGGCGTCTGGAACAGCGGCCCGACGTCGACGTCGAAGCCGAGGTCGGCGAAGGCGGTGGCGATCACCTTCTGGCCGCGGTCGTGGCCGTCCTGGCCCATCTTGGCGACGAGGATGCGCGGACGGCGTCCCTCCGCCTCCTCGAAGGCCTCGGCCATGCGGCGGGTCTCCTCCACGGGTCCGGAGTTCCCTGCCTCGTCGCGGTACACACCGCTGATGGTGCGCACCTGACCGGCGTGCCGCCCCCAGACCTCCTCGAGCGCGTCGGAGATCTCCCCCACCGTCGCCTTCGCGCGGGCCGCGTCGACGGCGAGCTTGAGCAGGTTCGAGTCCAGCGAGGAGTCCCGCCGTCCTTCTGCGGCGGCGCGCGCGGCGTCGGTGAGCCGGCGCAGCGCCTCCTCGACCGCCGAGCCGTCGCGGGAGGACCGGAGCTCGACCAGCTTGGCCTTCTGCTGGGCCAGCACGTCGGCGTTGTCGACCCGCAGCACCTCGATCGCCTCGTCGGCCTCGACGCGGTACTTGTTCACGCCGATGACCGGCTGCCGGCCGGAGTCGATGCGTGCCTGGGTGCGGGCCGCGGCCTCCTCGATGCGCAGCTTCGGGATGCCGTCGTCGATCGCCTGCGCCATGCCGCCGTGCTCGGCGACCTCCTCGATGTGCGCCCACGCGCGGCGGGCCAGGTCGTAGGTCAGCCGCTCCACGTACGCCGACCCGCCCCACGGGTCGATGACCCGCGTCGTCCCCGACTCCTGCTGCAGCAGCAGCTGGGTGTTGCGGGCGATCCGGGCGGAGAAGTCGGTCGGCAGGGCCAGCGCCTCGTCCAGGGCGTTCGTGTGCAGCGACTGGGTGTGCCCCTGGGTGGCGGCCATGGCCTCCAGGCAGGTGCGGACGACGTTGTTGTAGACGTCCTGGGCGGTCAGCGACCAGCCCGAGGTCTGCGAGTGGGTGCGCAGCGACATCGACTTGGCGTTCTGCGCGCCGGCGTCCTTCACCAGCCGGGCCCACAGCAGCCGGGCCGCGCGCAGCTTGGCGACCTCCATGAAGAAGTTCATCCCGATCGCCCAGAAGAACGAGAGCCGCGGCGCGAACGCGTCGACGTCCAGCCCGGCGTCCTTACCGGCGTTCAGGTACTCCACCCCGTCGGCCAGCGTGTAGGCCAGCTCCAGGTCGGCCGTCGCCCCGGCCTCCTGGATGTGGTAGCCGGAGATGGAGATCGAGTTGAACCGCGGCATCTCCTGCGAGGTGAACGCGAAGATGTCGCTGATGATCTGCATCGACGGCTTGGGCGGGTAGATGTAGGTGTTGCGGACCATGAACTCCTTGAGGATGTCGTTCTGGATGGTCCCGGTCAGCTGACCGTGCGCCACCCCCTGCTCCTCGGCCGCGACGATGTAGAGCGCCAGCACCGGCAGGACGGCGCCGTTCATGGTCATCGAGACGCTCATCTTGTCCAGCGGGATGCCGTCGAACAGCTGCCGCATGTCCAGGATCGAGTCGATCGCCACGCCCGCCATGCCGACGTCGCCCGGTACCCGCGGGTGGTCGGAGTCGTAGCCGCGGTGGGTGGGCAGGTCGAAGGCGATCGACAGGCCGCGCTGCCCGGCGGCCAGGTTGCGCCGGTAGAACGCGTTGGACTCCGCCGCGGTGGAGAAGCCCGCGTACTGGCGGACCGTCCACGGCTGGGTCGTGTACATCGTGGGGTAGGGGCCGCGCAGGTACGGCGGGGCGCCCGGGTAGGTGTCGAGGAAGTCCAGTCCGGCCAGGTCCGCCGGGGTGTGCAGCGGCGGGACGGCGATGCCCTCGGGCGTCTCCCAGGTCGCCTCCTCCACCCCGCGCCCGGTGGCCTCCTTGAACGCCTTCGCCCAGTCGTCGGTGGTCGCCCGCGCCGCGGGCCGGCCCAGCTCGACGCTGCCGAAGTCGGGGATGCCGCTCATGCCGTGACTCCCAACTGCTCGTGGACCGTACGGAGGACGTCCAGCGCGTCGCACCCGGCGTACACGTACCCGTCGACGCCGTCCACATCCTGGGACGGCTTGCCGGCCAGCCACACCTGGGTGGCGCCGGCGGCGCGCAGGTCGGCGGCGAGGGTGGCCGCGGACTCGGCGTAGTCGCGGTCGGTGCCGCAGATGCAGGCCACCGTCGTCCCCGCGCCGGCCAGCCCCGCGGCCCCATCACCGGACGGCGTCTCGAGGCCGCCGGCCTGGAACAGGTTGCCCGCGAAGGTGGCCCGCGCCGTGTGCCGCGCGATCGGGCCGATGGTGGCCAGGTAGACCCGCGGCCGGCTCGCGGCGGCGTCGGCGCGGTCGCGCAGCTCCTCGTAGGCCTGTGCGGCACGGACCCGCGGCAGCCCGCCACCGGCCCGCACCTCGGCCGCGGGCTCGCGGACCGGCAGCCGCTCGGTGAGGTTCGGGAACTCGCTGACGCCGGTGATCGCGTCGGTGCGGTGTGCCAGCCGCTCGACCCGGGCGTCCCAGGCCGCGGCGAGCCGGTCCCGCACGAGCCCGGAGTCGAGGGCGGCGGCCAGCCCGCCGGCCCGCTCGATCTCGGTGAACCAGGTCCACGCCGCCTGGGCCAGCGACTCGGTGAGCGACTCGACGTACCAGGAGCCCCCGGCCGGGTCGAGCACGCGGGCGAGGTGCGCCTCCTCCACCAGCAGGCTCTGGGTGTTGCGGGCGATCCGGCGGGAGAAGGAGTCCGGGAGGCCCAGCACCGCGTCGAAGGGCTGCACCGTCACGACGTCGGAACCGCCCACGCCGGCGGCGAAGCAGGCCACCGTCGTCCGCAGCATGTTGACCCACGGGTCGCGCTTCGTCGTCATCACCGTGGAGGTGACGGCGTGCTGCCGCTGGGCCCGGACGTCGGGCGCCGCGCCGCTCTCCTGGCCGACGCGGTCCCAGAGCCGGCGGGCCGCGCGCAGCCCGGCGATTGTCGTGAACTGGTCGGCGCTCGCGGAGTAGCGGAACTCCAGCTGGCCGAACGCCTCGTCGACGGACAGCCCGCCGTCGGTGAGCGCCCGCAGGTAGGCCACCCCGGCGGCCAGCGAGCACCCCAGCTCCTCGACCACCGAGGCACCCGCGTCGGCGTAGACCGTCGCGTCGACGACCACGGTGCGCAGGCCGGGGTGGGCGGCGGCCCGGCGGGCGACGTCGGCCAGCCCGGTGAGGTCCTGCGGCCGCCCGGAGGCGGCGTGCTCGCCGATCGGGTCCAGCCCGAGGGAGCCGCCGGGGGCCAGCTCGCGACCCTCGGCGAGCGCGAGGAACGCCTCCGCGGCAGGCACCCCGCCCTGCACGGCGATCGGCGCCAGGTCGAGGTAGACGTCGGTGAGCACGTCGCCCAGGGCGTCGACCGGGACGGCGCCCTGCCCGAGCACCAGCCACAGCGACGTGACGCCGTTCTCCAGGTCGGCGGCGATCGCCTCCCTGGTCCCCGCCACGTCGGGGTGCGCGTGCCGCTGCCGCACGTCCCAGCCCCCGGGCACGTCACCGCCGGCCGCGCCGGCGCGCGCCCCGCGCACGAACGGCGCCAGGCCCGGGACGCCGACCGCCGTCGGCAGGTCGCCGGCGTCCTCGGCGGTGTAGAGCGGCGCCACCGTCACCCCGGTGGCGACGGGCACCCGGAGCACGTCCTCGACGGCGTCGGGCAGCCCCTCGCGGCCGGCCTTGCGGAGCACGGCGGCGAGGAGCTCGCGCCACTGCTCCCGGGTGGTGACGGGGAACTCGCCGGCGAGCCGGAGCTCCTCGGGCACCTCGTGCTCGGCCGGCACCTCGGCATCGGGGTGGGCGGGCTGCTGATCGGTGGAACGCATCGTCGGGCTCCCCTCGGGTCGATCAGCGACAGTGTCTACCGGCGCTTGGGCTGTCCGGAACGCGCGGGGTGCGGCGAGGGTCCGGACGGGGCCACGCCGGCGTCCGCCGCGAGCGCGTGCAGGGCGGTCCGGGCCAGCAGCCGCACGCCGACCTCGATCGCCCGCTCGTCGACGTCGAACGTCCCGCGGTGCAGGTCCAGCGGGGCCCCGCCGCCGTGGGTGCCCAGCCGGGCCAGCGCGATGGGCAGCACGTCGGCGAACCAGCCGAAGTCCTCGCCGCCCATGCTCTGCGGGGACAGCCGGAGCCCCTCGCTGCCCACCGTCTCCAGCGCCGCCGAGCGCAGCAGCGCCACCGCGCGCGGGTCGTTCACCACCGGCGGGACACCCCGGATGTAGTCGACCTCCACCTGGGCGCCGGTGGTGGCGGCCACCCGCTCGACCAGCGAGCGCAGGACCGTCTCGGCCTCCTGCCACATGTCCCGGTCCAGCACCCGCACGGTGCCGCGCAGGCAGCCCCGCTGCGGGATCGCGTTGGCCGCGACCCCGGCGTTGACCGCGCCCCACACCAGCGACATCCCGGCCCGGGGGTCGATCTGCCGGGACAGCAGCGAGGGCAGGTCGGTGATCAGCCGGCCGAGGGCGTCGACCAGGTCGACGGTGAGCTGGGGGCGGGCGGTGTGCCCGCCGGGGCCGGTCAGAGTGACGTCCATCCGGTCGCAGGCGGCGGTGATCGCCCCGGTGCGCAGCCCCACGGTGCCGGCCGGGAGGGAGGGGTCGCAGTGCAGCGCGAAGGCCCGGGAGGCGCCGGCCAGGATCCCGGCGGCGACCACCTCGGTGGCCCCGCCGGGCACCGTCTCCTCCGCGGGCTGGAAGACGCAGCGCACGGTGCCGGGCAGGTCGTCGAGCGAGGCCAGCGCGAGGGCGGCGCCCAGGACGACGGTGGTGTGGACGTCGTGGCCGCAGGCGTGGCACAGCCCCTCGCGGGTGGAGGCGTACGGGACGTTCTTCAGGTCGGCCAGCGGCAGCGCGTCGATGTCCGCGCGCAGCACCACGGTCGGTCCGGGCCCGCCCGCCCCCTCGCCGATCTCCACGACCAGCCCGGTCCCGCTGGGCAGCCGCTTGGGCTCCAGGCCCTCGTTGCGCAGCCGCTGCTCGAGGAAGGACGTCGTCTCGAACTCGGCGAAGGCCAGTTCGGGGTGGGCGTGCAGGTGCCGGCGGACGGCGACGAGCTGCTGCTGCCGCTCGGCGGCCCACTCGTCGACCGCCGTGCCCAGCTTCTCGGCGAACTCCGTCATGCGGAGCTGCCTCCGGCGAGGCCGGCGGGGTCGGGCGCCGGCAGGCCGTTCCGCAGCTCGGCGAGCAGGCTGTCGACCACCGCGCACAGGTCGCCGTCGTGCGCTGCGGCGACCGCCCGCTGCCGCTGGTAGGAGGCGCCGACGGCGAGCACGCGCTCGACGTCGGCCAGCTCGGCCTCGCAGCCCAGCCGGCGGGCGGTGGGCGTGAGGTCCTCGACCAGGTCGGTGATCGCCTGGCGCACCGGCCGGACGGTGCCCTTCTCGTCGACGACGATGTCGGCGTCCAGGCCGTACCGGGCCGCCCGCCACTTGTTCTCCCGCAGCACCCAGGACGCCGGGACCGGCAGCGTGTAGCCGCGGTCGAGCTCGCGGTCGAACTGCTCGACCAGGCACTGCGACATCGCGGCGACCGCGCCGATCTCGTCGAGCGTGGGCAGCCCGTCGCAGATGCGCAGCTCGACGGTCCCGAAGTCCGGGTGCGGGCGGATGTCCCACCACACCTCCCGCACGCTCTCGATGGCGTGGGTGGAGATCAGCGTCTCCATGTACTGCTCGAAGCGCTCCCAGCCCGCCAGCTGGTAGGGCAGCCCGGCGGTCGGCATCCCCTCGAAGACCTTGGACCGGGCCGAGGCCAGCCCGGTGTCGGCGCCCACCCAGTACGGGGAGGACGCCGAGAGCGCGAGGAAGTGCGGCACGTACTGGGTGAGCGCGTTGACGATCGGGATGGCCTTCTCCGGCGCCCGGACGCCGACGTGCACGTGCACCCCGAAGATCTGCAGCCGGCGGGCCAGCCACTGCATCTTCTCGACCAGCTGGAGGTAGCGCTCCTTGGGCGAGATCTGCTGGGTCTGCCAGTCGGTGATCGGGTGGGTGCCGGCGCACATCAGCCCCAGCCCGTGGCGCTCAGCCGCGGCCCGGACCTCCTCGAGGGTGCCGGCGAGGTCGGCCTTGGCCTCGCCGACGGTCGTGCAGATGCCGGTGATGATCTCGATCGTCGACTGCAGCAGCTCGTGCTTGGCCTTGGGGTGCTCGGCGGCGCCGTCGGGCCGGATCTCCTCGAGGATCTCCACCGCGCCGGCGGTGAGCTGCCGGGTCTCCAGGTCGACGAGCTGCAGCTCCCACTCGACTCCCAGGCTGGCGCGCTCGGAGGAGCGGAAGGGGATCTGCACGCCCGGAGTCTAGGGACGATCACGGTTCCCGGCTGCCGGAACGAGCTCATGGCGACCGGGCGGCCCCCGACGTCCCGTCCGGCGCCGGGGCGACGTCCCGGACCGGCGCGGTCAGGACGCCGCGACGAGGTCCTCCGTGCGGGCGACCGGCCGGTGCACCCAGCGGTCGGCGGGCACGCGCGCACGGACGACGGCCACCGCGCGCCGGCCGAAGACGGCCTCGTGCACCCGCACCGTGCAGAGGTTCCGGCCCACGACGAGGACGCCCCGGCCGTCCTCGGTGGGGACGGCGCACTCCAGCAGCTCCCACGGCACCCGGTGGACGTCTCCGTCGGCGTCCTGGTGCGCCAGCACCGTGTCGCCGACGACGAGGGTGCGCCGGTCCACCGGGCGGAGCAGGCGGGTCAGCAGCGGCGGGCGGAACGTCTCGCCGTCGGGCACCACGGACTCCAGCGTGCACAGCGCGCGGTGCTCGACCGGCGCGCCCGGGCCGGGGTACCGGACGCCCTCGGGCACGGCGAGCACCGCCGTCGTCCGTGCGCGCCGCAGCGCGGCGGCGACGTCGGCGGGCGTGGTGGCCCGCCAGGCGCGCACCACGTCGTGGACCGGGCGGAACGGCAGGCCGGCGACCGTGCAGTAGGCGGCGTCGGCCAGCTCGGCCTCCACCACCGCCTGCTCGTCGGCGTCGAGCTCCTCCTCGAAGCCGGCCACCGCGTGCGCCAGCTCCCCCGGCGTCGGCCCGGCGTCGCCGAGGGCCACCAGCTGCTGCCAGACCAGGTCGGCGACGGCGGCCTCCTGCCCCTGGCGGGCGTCGACGACCACGGCGACCTCGCGGTGGCCGGCGTGCAGGTCCAGGCCGACGGAGTCCACCGAGTAGCTGATCCCGCGGGTGTGCCGGGCGGTGTCCCGCAGCCGGTCGAGCAGCACCTCGACGCCGAGGCGCAGCGCCGGGTCCCACGGCCCGGTCGCCCCGAGCAGCAGGCCGACCCCGGCGCCGGGGACGACGGTCCACACCGGCCCTGTCTGCGGGCGCGGCTGCGGCGTGGTGCGTCCGGGCGGCGGCCCGTCGGGCAGCGGCAGGCGCAGCCCCTCCGGCAGCGGACCCCGGCACCACAGCGCGGCGTTGCCCCGCACGAACCAGCGGCGGGCGTGCGCGCGGACGACGTCCTCGGTGAGGAACTCCCGGCCCGGACCGTCGGCGACGACGAGACCGGGGCCGGCCAGGCCGAAGCGGGCCGCCCACAGCGCGCCGAGGGTGGAGTCGGCGGTGGAGCAGTTCTCCGCCTCCAGCACCCCGATCTCGACGTCGATCCGGTCGGTCGGCAGGTCGGCCAGCGCCCGGCAGACGCCCTCGAGGAACGCGCCCACGGCGGCCGGTCGGCCGGTCGCGAAGAAGGTGGTGGTGTCGACGTCGGTGACCGCGTTGCAGCGCAGGTGCGACTTGGGCAGGGCGCTCATCGCCAGGTGCTCGACGAGGTGGGTGACCTCGATCGCGGCGAAGGTCTCGTCCCGGAGACCCACCCCGAAGACGAGCGCGGCGGTGGTCCGGTCCCCGCCGGGGGCGGTCAGGACCGGGACGCCGTCGATGTCGGTGTGGTGCACCCGCCCATGCTCCGGGTGCGACGCCCCGCGGCCGGTGGACACGCCCGAGCGGGAGAGGAGGGGCAGGTGTGACGTCCCGGACCCGCCGAGCACTGGGTTAGCGTCGCCCGGTGAGCCAACCTCCCGCGGGGAACGACCCCGCGACCCTCGCCCGCCTGGCGGCCGACGACCTCACGACGGCCCTCGGCGCCGGTGCCGACGTCGCGATCGTCATGGGGTCGGGCTGGGCGCCGGCCGCCGACGCGTTCGGCACCGTCGAGGCGTCCGTCGCGATCGGGGAGCTGCCCGGTTTCGCCGCACCGACCGCGGTCGGCCACGGTGGCGAGGTCCGCGCGGTGCGGGTGGGCGAGCGCCGGGTGCTCCTCTTCCTCGGGCGCACGCACCTGTACGAGGGCCGGGGCGTCGACCCGGTGGTGCACGGCGTCCGGACGGCGGCGGCCGCGGGCGTGCGCACCGTCGTCCTCACCAACGCCGCGGGCGGGCTGGCGCCGGAGCACCGCGTCGGGCAGGCGGTCCTGATCAGCGACCACCTCAACCTGACCGCGCGCTCGCCGCTGGTCGGCGCCACCTTCGTCGACCTCACCGACCTCTACTCGGCCCGGCTGCGGGCGCTGGCGCGGGAGCTCGACCCCACCCTCACCGAGGGCGTCTACGCCGCGCTGCCCGGCCCGCACTACGAGACGCCGGCCGAGATCCGCATGCTGCGCACGCTCGGCGCCGACCTGGTGGGCATGTCCACGGCGCTGGAGGCGATCGCCGCGCGCGCCGCCGGGACGGAGGTCGTGGGCCTGTCGATGGTGACCAACGCCGCCGCCGGCATCACCGGGGAGAAGCTGGACCACGAGGAGGTGCTCGCCACGGGCAAGGCCGCCGCGGGGCGCCTCGGCGAGTTCATGGTCGAGTTCGTGGGGCGGCTGCCGTGAGCCTGGTGCTGGTCACCGGCGCCGCGGGGCGGATCGGCACGGTGCTGCGCGGCGGGCTGCCCGAGCGGGGCTGGGCGGTGCGCTGCATGGACGTCGTCCCGATCATCGACACCCGCCCCGGCGAGGAGCAGGTGGTCGCCGACATCACCGACCTCGCCGCGGTGCAGGACGCCGTCGCGGGTGTCTCCGCGGTCGTGCACCTGGCGGGGATCGCCACGGAGTCGACCTGGCCGGCCATCTCGCACGCCAACATCGAGGGCACGTACCGCGTGCTCGAGGCGGCGCGGCTGGCCGGGGTCTCCCGCGTCGTCCTGGCCAGCAGCAACCACGCCACCGGGTACACCCCGCGGCCGGACGGCGGGCTGCTGCGCGAGGTCGACGCACCGCCGCGGCCGGACACCTACTACGGCGTCTCCAAGGTGACGATGGAGGCGCTCGGCTCCCTCTACGCCGACCGGTACGGGATGGACGTCGTCTGCCTGCGGATCGGCAGCGCCTTCCCGGAGCCGACCACCACGCGGATGCTGGCCACCTGGCTCTCCCCCGGCGACACCGTCTCGCTGGTCGACGCGGCGCTCCGGGCGCCCGCCCCGGGATACACGGTGGTGTGGGGCGTCTCGGCGAACACCCGCAACTGGTGGGACCTCACGGCGGCCCGCGCCCTGGGCTACGAGCCGGCCGACGACGCCGAGGTGTTCGCCGAGGCGCTGGTCGAGGTGCACGGCGAGCCCGACCCCGCCGACCCGGTGCACGCGCGGGTGGGCGGCGAGTACACGACCGCCGCCTTCGACGCCGACGCCCTCGAGCCGCCGCTCCCCCGCGGGGACATCGCACCGGGCAGCGGGGCCTCGTGACCACGATCGACCTGGCCCGGGAGTGGGCCGCCGCCGACCCGCACCCCGGCGACCGCGCCGAGATCGAGGCGCTGGTCGAGGCCGGGGACACCGTCGAGCTGGAACGCCGCTTCGCCGGCCCGCTGGCCTTCGGGACCGCCGGGCTGCGCGGACCGCTGCGCGCGGGGCCGGCCGGCATGAACGCCGCCGTGGTCACGCGGGCCGCGGCCGGGCTGGCCCGGTACCTGGTCGACGCCGGGCGCGCCGGTGCCCGGGTGGTCATCGGGTTCGACGCCCGCCGCCGCTCCGACGAGTTCGCGCGGATCTCCGCGGCGGTGCTGGCCGGGGCCGGGTTCGCCGTCCACGTCCTGCCCCGGCCGCTGCCCACGCCGGTGCTGGCCTTCGCGGTCCGGCACCTGGGCTGCGCCGCCGGGGTGATGGTGACCGCGAGCCACAACCCGCCCGACGACAACGGCTACAAGGTCTACCTGGACGACGGCGCCCAGCTGGTGCCCCCGGCCGACCGGCTGATCGAGGCCGCGATCGCCGGCGTCGGACCGGCCCGCGAGGTGCCCCGCTCCGACGGCTGGGACACCCTCGGGGACGGCATCGCCTCCGACTACGTGGCCGCCGTCGTGGCCGCGCTGGAGCCCGGCCGCGTGCCCGCTCCGGCCCGCGCGGGGCTGCGGATCGCCTTCACGGCGATGCACGGCGTCGGCGCGGAGACCACGCGCACGGTGTTCGCCGCGGCCGGGTTCGCCCCGCCGGCGAGCGTCGACGAGCAGGACGTGCCCGACCCGGCCTTCCCGACGGTCGCCTTCCCGAACCCGGAGGAGCCGGGCGCGGTCGACCTGCTCCAGGCCCTGGCGGCGCGGATCGGCGCCGCAGTGGCCATCGCCCTGGACCCCGACGCCGACCGCTGCTCGGTGGTCTGCGGCGGCCGGCAGCTCACCGGCGACGAGGTGGGCGCGCTGCTCGCGGACTGGCTGATCGGCCGCGGTGTGCGGGGCACGTACGCGTCGTCGCTGGTGAGCGGCTCGCTGGTGCACGCCATCGCGGCGGCCCACGGGGTCCGGTCCGCCGAGACGCCGACCGGCTTCAAGTGGATCGTGCGCGCCGGCACCGCCGACGACCCGCTGGTCTTCGGCTACGAGGAGGCGCTGGGCTACGCCGTCGCGCCGGACGTGGTCAAGGACAAGGACGGCATCTCCGCCGCGCTCGCCGTCGCGCTGCTCGCCGCGGAGCTCGAGGCCTCGGGCAGCACGCTGCTGGACCGGCTCGACGAGCTGGCCGGCGAGCACGGGCTGTTCGTCACCGGCCAGCTCTCGGTGCGGGTCGAGGACCTCTCCCGCATCGGCGCGATGATGACCCGGGTGCGCGCCCGCCCCCCGGCCACCCTGCTCGGACGGCCGGTCGCCTGCTCCGACCTGGCGCACGAGGACCCGCCGGTGGACGCCGTCCGGCTGCTCGGCGACGGCGTCCGGGTGATCGTCCGGCCCAGTGGCACCGAGCCCAAGCTCAAGGCGTACCTGGAGACGGTGGTGCCGGTGCACGACGACGCCGGCCTGATCGCCGCCCGCGGCCGGGGAGCCGACGAGCTGGACGAGCTGCGGGCGGAGATGTCCGCCGCCCTCGGGCTGTAGCCGTGGACGTCGGCGCCCTCGTCTTCGACGTCTTCGGCACGGTGGTCGACTGGCGCGGCGGTGTGGCGCGGGAGGTGCGCCGGCTGCTCGGCCCGTCCGTCGACGCGTCCGCCGTGGCCGACGACTGGCGCCGCCGCTACGTGCCGTCGATGCAGCAGGTCCGCTCCGGCGAGCTGCCCTGGACGCCGCTGGACGCGCTGCACCGGTCGTCGCTGGACGACGTGCTCGCCGACGCCGGCCTGTCCGGGGTGCCGGCCGAGGTCCGGGACGAGCTGACGCTCGCCTGGCACCGGCTGGACCCGTGGCCGGACGTCGTCCCGGGGCTCACCCGGCTGCGCCGGGAGCACGTGCTCGCCCCGCTGTCCAACGGCAACGTGGCGCTGATCGTGGACATGGCGCGCCGGGCCGGTCTGCCGTGGGACTGCGTCCTGGGCGCGGAGATCGTGCGGCACTACAAGCCCGACAGGGAGGTGTACGACTCCGCACCCCGGCTGCTGGCGCTGCCGCCGTCCCGGGTGCTGATGGTGGCCGCGCACGTCGAGGACCTGGCTGCTGCCCGCGCCAGCGGGCTGCGCACGGCGTACGTGCACCGGCCCGACGAGTCCGGCGGCCGGCGCGTGCCCCCGGCGACCGACCCGGACGCCGACCTGTCGGTGCGCTCGTTCGAGGAGCTGGCCGACCGGCTGGGCGCCTAGGGTCTGGCCGTGATCACCGGCTTCCACACGATCGTCTACTCCGAGGACCCGCCGGCCACGCGGCGCTTCTTCAGCGAGGTGCTGCGGTGGCCGTCGCTGGACGCCGGGGGTGGCTGGCTCATCTTCCGGACCCCGCCGAGCGAGCTGGGCGTGCACCCCAGCTCCGCGGACCCGGCCGAGGCCTGGGCCACCGTCCCGTACCACCAGGCGTCCCTGATGTGCGACGACATCGAGGCGACGATCGCCGACCTGAGCGCCCGCAGGGTCGACGTCCGGACCGAGGTGCAGGACCAGGGCTTCGGCCTGGTGACCTCGCTGCGCGTGCCGGGAGCCGGCTGGATGCTGCTCTACCAGCCCCGGCACGGGCTCGCGCACGAGCTCGAGGGGTGAGTCAGCGGACGGGCGCCAGCAGCGAGTCCAGGTCGACCTCCCCGTCGAGCAGCCCCTGGGTCTCGGCCAGGTCGGTGAACACCTCGAACGTCTCCTCGCTGACCTCGGTGTTCCACTCCGGCAGGCGGACCTGCGCGGCCAGCTCCGGCGTGATGTCGAGGTAGGTCGGCAGGACGGCCCGGACGGCGTCGGGGTTCTCCTGCGCGAAGGTCAGCGACTGCTCCATCGCGGTGGTGAAGCGCTCCACGACATCGGCGTTCTCGGTCGCGAACTGCGTGCTCGTGAAGTAGGTGGAGACCTCGATCTGCACGTCGGTGAAGTCGTTCAGCGGAGTGGTGAGGACCCTGATCCCCTGCTGCGCGGCCAGGGTGACGAACGGCTCGACCAGCCAGGCCGCGTCGACGTCTCCCGCCAGCACCGCCGCAGCCATGTTCGGGAACGGCAGCTCGACGAAGTTGATCGTGTCCGGGTCACCGCCGTCGGCGCGCACGGAGGCGCTGACGACGCTGTCCCCGATGGCGTTGATCGTGTTGGTGGCGACGGTCTTGCCCGCGAGGTCGGCGGGCCGGGTGATCGCCGGGTCGGCGGTGACGATGGTGAAGGGGTCCACCGCGGGGTCTCCGGTGCTGTCGACGGCGCTGCAGATCACCTGCAGCGGCAGGCCGCTCGAGGCGGCGACCACCAGGGAGAGGTTGTTGCCGAAGCCGATGTCGATGCTGCCGCTGGCGACGCCGGGCACGATCGCCGCACCGCCCTGCCCCGCACTCAGGTCGAGCTCGATCTGCTGCTCCTCGAAGAAGCCCTGCTCGATGCCGAGGTAGACGGGGGCGACGTCGATGATCGGGATGATGCCGAGCGCGACGGTCTGCGGCCCCTGCCCGCCGTCGCCGCCCTCCTCCCCGGAGCCGCTCTCCGAGCCGCTGGAGCAGCCCATCAGCAGCACCGGCAGGGCGAGCACCGCGGCGGCCGCCGACCGTCCGACTGTCCAGGCGTTGGTCACCTGCGAATGGTGACACGAGGCACCGGAGGGGGCGCGGGTTGCGGGTGTTCCTCGCCCGTTGCCGGTCCTGCACGGTCGGCAGACCGCGAGGAACGCCGGCAATGCGATCGGGTGGTTGTCCACAGGGCCGCGTGCCCGGTCCGGCGCGGCTCCGTAGTCTCCCGGCGGTCGGAGTGATCAACACGGGGGTGGACGACGTGGCAGGGCGCGCGACGCTGCGACTGGTGGCGGGCATGACGATCGGTGTGGCCCTGCTCGGCGGGTGCGCGGAGGAGCAGCCGGCCAGCGACACGCTGCCGGCTGCGAGCGCGGAGGCCGAACCGTCGGACGCCGACCTCCCACCCCTCGGCCCCGCCGACTTCCCCGTACCGCCCAAGGCGCGCGACAAGACACCGGATGGGGCGCTGGAGTTCACGCGCTACTACATCGATCTCAACGGCTACATCGCCACAGAGGGGCAGGATCCTCAGCCCCTGATCGACCTCAGCGAGAACTGCAAGCAATGCCAACAGGTGGCCGAGTCTTACTCGAACGACCGGGCTTCCGGCTATAGCTACGATAACTTCACATACTCATTCACCGGGAACGGTCCTGGACTAATTCAAGGCGACACGGCTCAGGTGGGCTTCGTCTACGAACAAGGAGCCTTCACAGTCGTAGACAGCACAGGAAACACGGTCAATGAGCGTTCCGCTGCTGCAACCGGCGAACTGCAATCCGGCACGGTGCTGCAGTGGGACAGTGGTCGCAACACCTGGCTCGTCACCGAGTTGACTATCGGCTGATATGTGGCGACTCGTAGCAGCGGCTATCACCGCGGTTGCAATTCTGAACTCCGTCGGCATCGCTGCCGCAGCGTCGGACTGTGCCGGGCTTTCCTGCGGCGGCCCGGAAGTGACCACGGGCACTGGGGCGCTGAACGCGGCGTACGTCGCGGCGAACGGCGGCGGGTCATGGGTGGCCAGCACGTCAGCACCCGTAGCGCATCCCTACACGTACCAACTGATCGATCCCTGTGTCGCCAACGATGCGAGCACCGGCAGTTGCCAAGGGCAGGACTTCCGGGCGTGCCCCACCGCTCCCGACCGGGTTGCCGACTTCCTGCTCATCCAGCAGAGACGGCTGGTGCTCCCGGACGGCACCACGATCGATGGTTTCGCCGTAACGGCAGGCACCGCCCCAGGCACGCCCGTGGGCCCTTGGCAGAGCGTCACGCGTGAGTGCGTGGACATCACGGCGCTCAACCCGCCGCCGTCCCCCGGTGAGGTGTTCCGCTACTTCCAGACCCTCCCGCTGCCCCAGCTCCCCACCCAGCAGCAGCCGCCGGGCAACGCACTGGTCGGCCTGCCCGTCGTCTTCTACACCGACGGGCCGACCACCCAGACCTTCACCGTCGACATCCGCGGGTTCAGCGTCGACATCGTCGCCACGGCGAGCGGGTTCGCCTGGCACACCGGCGACGGCACCACGCTCACCAGCACCGACCCCGGCGCCCCGTACCCCGACCACACGGTCAGCCACGAGTACCGCACCGGCACGTACAGCGCCTCGCTGACCACCACCTGGAGCGGCACCTTCAGCGTCGACGGCGGGGCCAGCGCCGACGTCCCCGGCACCACGACCACCGACGGCCCGCCGGTCACCTTCGCCGTCCTCCAGGCCGCACCGGTCCTGACCAACCCCTACGACTGAGCCACTCCCGCGGTGTCCTGCACCCTCTTGCGGCGCTGCACCACCGCAAGAGGGGGAACGAGACCGCGGGAGCGGGAGCCGGAGCGGGAGCGGGATCAGGAGCGGGAGTTGGAGCCGGAGCTCAGGCCGACACCGGCTCCCGGCAGCCCGACTCCAGCGCCCGCCGGGCCGTCGCCAGGACCGCGACCACCTCGCGGCCGAACCCGACGTCGCAGGGGTGGATGCCCCCGGCGACCGCCGCGGCCGAGAGCTCGTCGACCGCCACGGTCAGCGCCTCCACCGGGTGCTCGGTGTCGGGCAGCAGGACCACCCGGCCGGCGTCCCCGTGCACGTAGAACTCGATGCCGGTCGACATCGGCGCCACGGTGTGCGAGAGCGTCACCGTCGAGGAGACCCCCGCCTCGTGCTGCAGCACCAGGTGGACGGTGTCACCGGACCCGCCCCCGGCCTGCACCGTGACGACCGGGCCCAGCGCCGGCAGCAGCAGCGACAGCGCGTGCGGGCCGATGTCCCACAGCGCCCCGTGCCTGCGCCGCCAGGCCGAGTCGAAGGGGCTGCCGGCCAGGGCGCTCAGCCACGTGCCCGAGCCACCGGCGAGCAGGGTCCGCCCCGCCTGGGCCAGCCACGAGGAGGTGCCCGCCTGGAACCGGAAGGTGAAGAAGACCACCGACGCCACGCCCGCCGACCGCACCGCCGCCACGACCCGGTCGGCGTCGGACAGCGACAGCCCGATCGGCTTCTCCAGCAGCACGTGCTTGCCGGCCGAGGCGGCCTGCTCGACCAGCGGCACCTGCACGTCCGGCGGGACGGCGATGGCGACGGCGTCCACCTGGTCCAGCAGGGCCCCCAGGTCGTCGTACCCGGGGACGTCGAACTCCGCACCCAGGGCCTTGGCCTTGGCCAGGTCGCGGCCCCACACACCGGTGAGCGACGCCGACGGGTGCTCCGACAGCGCGGTCGCGTGGACGACGCGCGCCCAGTGACCGGTGCCCAGCACCCCGAAGCGCATCGTCACACCGCGCCGAACTGCCGGTCGCCGGCGTCGCCCAGGCCCGGGACGATGTAGGCCTTGTCGTTGAGCCCCTCGTCGACCGACGCGGTGAACACCCGCAGCGGCAGCCCGCTGGCCTCCAGCCGGGCGATCCCCTCGGGCGCGGCCAGCGCGCACAGCACCGTGATCGAGGTCGTGCCGCGCTCGGTGAGCAGACCGCAGCAGTGCACCAGGGAGCCACCGGTGGCCAGCATCGGGTCGAGGACGAACACCGCCCGGTCGACGAGCGACTCGGGCAGCGAGGCCATGTACGCCTCGGGCTGGAAGGTCTCCTCGTTGCGGGCCAGCCCGACGAAGCCCATCTGCGACTCTGGGAGCATCCCGTGCGCGGTGTCGGCCATGCCCAGGCCCGCGCGCAGCACCGGCACGATCAGCGGCGGGGCCGCCAGCCGGTAGCCGGTGGTGCCGGTGACCGGCGTGGTGATCGGGTCCTCGGCGACGGCGAGGTCGCGGGTGGCCTCGTAGACCAGCATCTGGGTGAGCTCGCGCAGCGCCGCGCGGAACGCCGCGTTGTCGGTCCGCTCGTCCCGCATGCGGGTCAGACGGGCGCGGGCCAGCGGGTGGTCGACGACGGTGAGCTGCACGCGCGACACCGTAGCGGCCGTGCTGTCGGCGGCTCAGGGGAGAATGCCCCCATGACCCACGTGCTCGACCCCGACGCCCTGACGGCGGAGACCCCGCCGCGGCGCGAGCCCCTGGCGCCGTTCGGCGACGTGACCCGCTCGGACGCGGCCTTCCGGGCCTTCCTGCACGGCCTCCCCGGCGTCGACCAGGTCGGCGCCGAGGCGCGCGTCGGCGTGCTCGGCACCCGGTCGATCAAGACCACCGCCAAGGCGTGGGCGATCGACACCGCCATCTCGATGGTCGACCTCACCACCCTCGAGGGCGCCGACACCCCGGGCAAGGTCCGCAGCCTGGCCGCCAAGGCGCGCCGTCCCGACCCCACCGACGCCTCCTGCCCGCCGGTCGCCGCGGTCTGCGTCTACGGCGACCTCGCCGGCATCGCACGCGACGCCCTCGCCGGCACCGGCATCCACACCGCCGCCGTCGCCACCGCGTTCCCCAGCGGCCGGGCCAGCCGGGCGGTCAAGCTCGCCGACGTCCGGGACGCCGTGGCCAACGGCGCGGACGAGATCGACATGGTCATCGACCGCGGGGCCTTCCTCGCCGGCCGCTACCTCGACGTCTTCGACCAGATCGTCGCGGTGAAGGAGGCCTGCGGCGACGCCCACCTCAAGGTCATCCTCGAGACCGGCGAGCTGGTCACCCTCGACAACGTCCGCCGCGCCTCCTGGCTGGCCATGCTGGCCGGCGGCGACTTCATCAAGACCTCCACCGGCAAGGTCTCCCCCGCGGCCACCCTGCCGGTCTGCCTGGTGATGCTGGAGGCGGTTCGCGATTTCCGCGCCACCACCGGCCGGCAGATCGGCGTCAAGCCGGCCGGCGGCATCCGGACGACGAAGGACGCCGTCAAGCACCTGGTCCTCGTCAACGAGGTGGCCGGGCCCGACTGGCTCTCCCCCGACTGGTTCCGCTTCGGCGCCTCCACCCTGCTCAACGACCTGCTCCTGCAGCGGCAGAAGCTGCGCACCGGCCACTACTCCGGCCCCGACCACGTGACGGTGGACTGAGATGAGCACCCCCTTCGTGTACGCCCCCGCGCCCGAGTCGCGGTCCATCGTCGACATCGCGCCGTCCTACGGCCTGTTCGTCGACGGCGAGTTCGTCGACGGCGGCGGCGAGTCCTTAAAGACGGTCAACCCGGCCACCGAGGAGGTCCTCTGCGAGGTCGCCGCCGGCACCGACGCCGACGTCGACCGCGCCGTCCGCGCCGCCCGCCGGGCGTTCACCCGCGTCTGGGGGCCGATGCGGCCGGCCGACCGCGGCAAGTACCTGTTCCGCATCGCCCGGCTGCTGCAGGAGCGGGCGCGGGAGTTCGCCGTCCTGGAGTCGCTGGACAACGGCAAGCCGATCCGGGAGTCCCGCGACGTCGACGTCCCCCTGGCCGCGGCGCACTTCTTCTACCACGCCGGCTGGGCCGACAAGCTGGACTGGGCGGGGCTCGGCCCGGGCCCGCGGCCGCTCGGTGTGGCGGGCCAGGTCATCCCGTGGAACTTCCCGCTGCTCATGCTGGCGTGGAAGGTCGCCCCGGCGCTGGCCACCGGCAACACCGTCGTCCTCAAGCCGGCCGAGACCACCCCGCTGACCGCCCTGCTGTTCGCCGAGGTCTGCCGGCAGGCCGACCTGCCGCCGGGGGTGGTCAACATCGTCACCGGCGCCGGGGACACCGGCCGGGCCGTGGTCGAGCACGACGACGTCGACAAGGTGGCCTTCACCGGCTCCACGGAGGTGGGCCGGGCCATCGCCCGCGCGGTCGCCGGCACCCGCAAGTCGCTGACCCTCGAGCTCGGCGGCAAGGCGGCCAACATCGTCTTCGACGACGCCCCGATCGACCAGGCCGTCGAGGGCATCGTGCAGGGCATCTTCTTCAACCAGGGGCACGTCTGCTGCGCCGGCAGCCGGCTGCTGGTGCAGGAGTCGGTCCACGACGAGGTGATCGCGTCGTTGCAGCGCCGGATCGGCACGCTGCGCGTCGGCGACCCGCTGGACAAGAACACCGACATCGGCGCGATCAACTCCGCCGAGCAGCTGGCCCGCATCCGCGAGCTGTCCGACATCGGCGAGGCCGAGGGGGCGCAGCGCTGGCAGCCGGCCTGCGAGCTGCCCGACCGCGGCTTCTGGTTCCCGCCGACGGTGTTCACCCACGTCTCCCCCGCCCACCGCATCGCCCGCGACGAGGTCTTCGGGCCGGTGCTCAGCGTCCTCACCTTCCGGACGCCGGACGAGGCGGTCGCCAAGGCCAACAACTCGACCTACGGCCTCTCGGCCGGCATCTGGACGGAGAAGGGCTCGCGGATCCTGAAGATCGCCAACCAGCTCCGCGCCGGCGTCGTGTGGGCCAACACGTTCAACAAGTTCGACCCGACGTCGCCCTTCGGCGGCTACAAGCAGTCCGGGTACGGCCGCGAGGGCGGCCGGCACGGGCTGACCGGATACCTGAAGGGCGCGACCCACTCATGAGTGACCGGCTGGCCGTTCGCAAGACCTACAAGCTCTTCATCAACGGCGCGTTCCCGCGGTCGGAGTCCGGACGCACCTACGAGGTCACCGACACGAAGGGGCACTTCCTCGCCAACGCGGCGTGGGCCTCCCGCAAGGACGCCCGGGACGCCGTCGTGGCCGCCCGGGCCGCCTTCGGCACGTGGTCGGGGACGACGGCCTACAACCGCGGCCAGGTGCTCTACCGGGTGGCCGAGGTGCTGGAGGGCCGGCACGTCCAGTTCTGCGAGGAGGTGTCCGCCGGCGAGGGGATCTCGAACTCCCGGGCCCGCGCCGCGGTGGACGCGGCCATCGACCGCTGGGTCTGGTACGCCGGCTGGACCGACAAGCTCGCCGCCGTCCTGGGCGGGGCCAACCCGGTCGCCGGGCCGTACTTCGACTTCTCGATGCCCGAGCCGACCGGCGTCGTCGCCGTCCTCGCCCCCCAGCAGTCCTCGCTGCTCGGGCTGGTCAGCGTCCTCGCCCCGGTGCTCGCCGGCGGCAACACCGCGGTCGTCGTCACGTCCCGGGAGCGGCCGCTGCCGGCGGTCACCCTCGGGGAGGTGCTGGCGACCAGCGACGTCCCGGCCGGTGTGGTCAACCTGCTCACCGGCGACGCCGGCGAGATCGGGCCCTGGCTGGCCGAGCACGACGACGTGGACGCCGTCGACCTCACCGGCGCCCCGGCGGGCCGCGCGATGGAGCTCGAGCGCCTGGCGGCCGGCAGCATCAAGCGGGTGCTGCGCCCGCCGGTCGAGGAGCCGGACTGGACGGCCGACCCCGGACTGTCGCGGCTGACGCCGTTCCTGGAGACCAAGACGGTCTGGCACCCCATGGGCGTGTGACAACCCGGAGGTGCGCCGCCGGGAGGACCGGGCAGGATGGCCCCGTGGCAAGGCCCAGCATCGTCCCCATCGCGCTCACCGTCGACGACCGAACCGGATACACCCTGTGGGCTCCACCGTGGGAGGAGGACGGGGAGGAGTGGCAGGCCTTCCTCGGCGCCTCCGAGGGCGACCGGGCGAGCGTCCACCTCTTCCCGACCCCGGCGGCCCTCGCCGCGTTCTGTCGCACCCGCACCGACCACGACCTCGCCGACCACCCGGTCTGGCCGGTCGTCGTCGGCCTGGGCGCCGCTGACCTGACGCCGGACGACGACCACCGCTACGACCTCGACGGCGTCTACGACATCGCCGCGGAGAACCCCGACCGCTGGGCGGTGGAGGAGCTCGCCGCGACGGTGGACATCGTCACCCGGCTGGCCGAGTGCCTGGACACCGGCGACGACGAGCTGGACGACGACCTGGACGACGACGAGCTCACCGACGAGGACGACGACCGCACCGTCGACGCCGACGTCGACCTCGACCGCCGCCCGGACACCGACGTCGAGCGGGGCGGGGAGTTCGGCGCGCTGGCCGACCTGGTGGCCCGCCCCGAGATCGGCTCGCTGGGCCTCGGCGTCGACGCCTTCGTGGGCCGGGCCGGCGAGGACGCCTGGGGCGGCGTCGGCTCCGCCCTCGACGACCTGTGGGAGGACGTCCTGCAGGAGCTCGGCACCCACCTGGACTGGACCGGCGGCGGCACGGTCACCCTCGCCGACTACCCGTCGGCGGAGGAGGCGGACGAGGCCGCCGAGGACGAGGACCTCGAGGACGACGCCGAGACGCAGGAGCCGGCCGTGGCGGCGGCCCCGCCGACGCCGGTGAGCGCGATCGCCCGGCCCGGCCGGATCAGCGCGCCCCCGTCGGAGGTCGCCAAGGCCGCCGAGTTCTGGGAGGCGGTGGGGATCCTGCCGGTGGAGGTCGTCGTCCCCGAGGGCTCCGGGGTGACGCTGCGCTGCTACGTGGAGGACGAGGCGCGCTTCCTCGGCCGGGACGGCGAGGTCTTCGTCTTCCCCTCCCCCGCGCAGCTCACCCGGTTCTGCGCCGGCGACGAGGAGCACGACCTCGCCGAGATCGCCTCGTGGCCGGAGGTGGCCGACACCGACACCCCGCCGCTGCCGGCCGAGCAGGACCGCTACGACCTGACCGAGCTCACCGAGGTGATGGCGGAGGTCGCCGACGGCGCCGCCGGCCTGGTCCCGCACCGCGCGCTCGCCCAGCCGGTGGAGGGCGTCCGCGACATCGCCGAGTACGCGGGGCTCGACCGCGTCGAGGAGCTGCTGCGCCCGAGCGAACCGCTGGGCCGGACGGTGGCCCGCGCCGAGCGGGAGCCCGACGCCCCGCTGCGGGCCGAGGACGCCGCCGCGCTCCGGTCGGTCTGGGACGAGGTCGTCACCCAGGTCAGCGGGGCCCTCGTCTTCCGCGACTGAGGCACGCCCCCTCGAGGCATAGGAAGCTCTTCCCACGTCTTGCGGCCCCCGACGTGGGAAGAGCTTCCTATGCCTCTCCCAACGGACGGCAGCGGCCGGCCCCGGGGAACCGGGACCGGCCGCTGCCGGGTGGATCAGGTGCTCAGTCGGAGAACTGCGTCGACCGGCCGGGGCGGGCGCCCTGGGCGCGGTGGACGCTGGGACGACGGTCCCCGCCCCCGCGGCGCTCGCCGCCGCCCGACCGCTCGAAGTGGGTGCGCTCGCCCGTGGGGCGGTCGCCGTCCCGGCGCGGCCGGTCGCCGTAGGGACGACGCGGACGGTCGCCCTCGCGGCGCGGACGCCGGGCACCGGCGCCCGCCGGACGGCGGGACTCGCGCACCGGGCGCTCGATCGGCTCGACGTGCACGCCGCTGGCGACCAGGTCGGCGATCGGGGCGTCGCCCGGACGGATCCGGTCGACCAGCGGGTCCACCTTGGCCGAGCGGAACCGGCGCTTGGCCTGGCCCACCTGGTCGGGCAGCAGCAGGGAGACGACCACACCGCCGGCACCGGCGCGGGCGGTGCGGCCCGAACGGTGCAGGTAGGTCTTGGCGTCCGTCGGCGGGTCGTAGTGCAGGACCAGCGACACGTCGTCGACGTGGATGCCGCGAGCGGCGACGTCGGTGGCGACCAGGACCGGCGAGCGGGCGTCCATGAACGCCTCCAGCGCACGCTTGCGGGCCGACTGCGGCAGCCCGCCGTGGATGGCCTCGGCCTTGATGCCCGCGGACTGCAGGTTCTCGGCGAGCCGGTCCACACCCAGCTGGGTGCGGGCGAAGACGATCGTCCGGCCGGGGCGACCGGCCAGTTCCGTGGCCACCTGCAGCTTGTCGCGGAAGGCGAGGCTGAACGCCAGGTGCTCGGCCGGCGGGGCCTCGCCGCCGGGGCGGACGACCTCGTGCCGGGCCGGGTCCTTGAGGTAGCGGCGGACCAGCGAGTCGACCTCGCCGTCGAGCGTGGCCGAGAACAGCAGCCGCTGCGCGTCGGAGACCGTCTGGTCGAGCAGCTCCTTGACGACCGGGAGGAAGCCCAGGTCGGCCATGAAGTCGGCCTCGTCCAGCACGGTGACGACGACCTCGGCGAGGGTGGCCTCGCCCTGGCTGATCAGGTCCTGCAGCCGGCCCGGCGTGGCGATGATGACATCGACACCGCGGCGCAGCTGCTGGATCTGGCGGTACATCGGCGCACCGCCGTAGACGGTGGCCAGCTGGACACCGATGGCCTGGCCGAGCGGGGCCAGGGCGTCGTGCACCTGCTGGGCCAGCTCGCGGGTGGGGACGAGCACCAGGCCACGCGGGGCGCGCCGGCCCTGCTTGGCCTCGGCACCGATCCGGGCGAGCAACGGCAAGCCGAAGGCCAGCGTCTTGCCCGAGCCGGTGGCGGCCTTGCCGAGCACGTCGCGCCCGGCGAGGGCGTCCGGCAGGGCCGAGGTCTGGATCGCGAAGGGGTGCCGGATGCCGCGCCGCTCGAGGGCGGTCACCAGCTGCTGGGGCAGACCCAGCTGGGCGAAGGTCGGGCCGGTGGGCGCCTCGACCTCGGGGGTGTGCTCAGGGGTGGTCGGGACGTCGACAGCGTCGAACGTGGTCATACGGGTGTGGGACTCCGATGCTTCTCGGGCGCGTCCCGTGGTCATGCGTGAACGCCGTCGACCGGCGTCCTCACTGGCGATCGCTCACGTCAGCTGTGACGCCCGGATCTGCACGGATGCGCTCATACCCGGACGGACCGTCCGGGAGGATGACCGGCGGTGTGCCGGTACACCCAGGTTAGCAGCGCGGGCCGACCCGCGATTCCCGAGCGCAGGGTGGTCCCCGCCACCCTCAGCCGCGCAGGGCGGCGAACCCCGGCCGGACGACGTCGGCGAGCAGCCGGGCGCGCTCGGTCTCCTCGACGAACGCGGCCGCCAGAGCCCGCTCGGTGACCGTCTGGACGTCGTCCCAGCCCCAGCCGCAGGTGGCGACGACGTCGGCCAGCTCGCTGGTCACCGAGACGCCGCTCATCAGCCGGTTGTCGGTGTTGACGGTGACCGCGAAGCCCAGCCGGTGCAGCCGGTCCACCGGGTGCTCGGCCAGGGAGGGGTAGGCGCCGGTCTGCACGTTGGACGACGGGGCGACCTCCAGCGGCACCTGCTCCTCGAGCACCCGCTTCGCCACCGATCCGAGCGACCCGTCGGCGGCCACCTCGTCGGCGATCCGCACGCCGTGGCCCAGCCGCTCGGCCCCGGCGGCGTCCAGGGCGGCGACGATGCTGTCGATCCCGGCGGCCTCACCCGCGTGGATGGTGCGGTGCGCGCCGGCCCGGTCGAGCAGCGCGATCGCCGACGGGTGCCGGTCGGGCGGGAAGCCGATCTCCGGGCCGGCGAGGTCGAAGCCGACCACCCCGGCGTCCCGGTAGCGGACGACCAGCCCGGCGACCTCGTCCCACCGGTCGGCCTGGCGCATGGCGCAGAGCAGGGTGCCGACGGTGATCGGGGTGGCGGCGTCCCGGCTGCCCGCCGCGAAACCGTCGAGCATCGCCTCGACCGCTTCCGCGATCGGCATGGCCGTGAGCAGCTCGGGGGCCATGCGGACCTCGGCGTACACGACGCCGTCGGCGGCCAGGTCGAGGGCGCACTCGCGGGCCACCCGATGGACCGCCTCCGGCCGCTGCATCACCGCGACGGTGTGCGCGAAGGTCTCCAGGTAGCGGACCAGAGAGCCGGAGTGCGCAGCGCCGTGGAACCACCGGGCGAGCGCGTCGGCGTCGTCCGCCGGCAAATCCCGGTACCCGTGCTCGTCGGCGAGTTCGAGCACCGTCTGCGGCCGCAGCCCGCCGTCCAGGTGGTCGTGCAGGAGGACCTTGGGAGCGCGGCGGAGCGAGGCGGCGTCGAGCGGTGCGGGCACGGCGCAACGCTACCCAGCCGTCACCCTGGGTCCCGGAACCACCGGCGGTTTCCGCGGAAAACGACGGGACTCGTCCGGCGGTTTCCGCGGAGGACGACGGGACTCCTCCGGCGGTCCCCGCGGAGGACGACGGGAGGGGCTCAGCCGGTGCCGCGGTCCTGCCAGCGGAAGGTGAGCACGCACAGCACCAGGCCGGCGACGCACCACACGGCCAGCACCAGCGCGACCCGGCCCAGCTCCCAGCTGCCGGCCGGCTCCTGCGCGGCCAGGGCGTCGGGCAGGAACACCGACCGCAGGCCCTGCGCCATCCACTTCAGCGGGAACAGCGCCGCGATCGTCTGCATCCACGTCGGCACCTGGCTGAACTGGAAGAAGACGCCGGAGATGAACTGCAGCACCAGCGCGATCGGGGTGACCATCGCCGACGCCGACCTGCCGGTCTTGGCCAGGCTGGAGACGGCGATGCCCAGCAGCGTGCACGCCGCCGAACCCATCGCCGCGACCCAGACGAAGGTGAACCAGTCGCTCCCCGAGGGCAGCGGCACGCCGTAGGCCACCGCCCCGACGGTCAGCAGGATCGCGAGGATGAGCACCGTGACGGCCAGGACCTGGACGACCTTGCCGACGAAGTAGGCGCTCTTGGGCATCGGGGTGCCCCACAGGTGCTTGAGCGTCCCGTCGGAGCGCTCGGTGGCGATGCTGATCGCCATGTTCTGCAGGCTGGCGCCGAGGATGCCTGCAGCGATGATCCCGGCCATGAAGTACTGGGTGAAGGTGACGCCGTTGCCGATGTCGTAGTCGAGGACGGCGCCGAAGACCACCAGCAGGATCACCGGGAACAGCAGCGTGAAGACCACCGACTCGCGCTGCCGGAAGAACTCCTTGAGCTCCACCGACGAGCGCGAGCGGTACACGCTCGACAGCGACGGCAGGCCCGTCGTCTCCTGGACGGCGGTCACGCCGGCTCCCCGATCATCCGCAGGTACACGTCCTCGAGCGTCGGGCGGGCGACCGCCAGGTCGGGCACCTCGCCCGGGAACCGGGTGGACAGCTCGCGCACGAACGCCGTCGGCGTGGCGGTCGCCTCGGTGCGGCGGACGCCGCCCTCGGTCCAGGTGACGACGGCCGGCGCGGTCTCCCGGTCGCCGAGCCGGGAGGGGACGGCGACCTCGACCAGCCGGCCGCGGGCGATGACGCCGACCCGGTCGGCCAGCGCCTCGGCCTCGTCGAGGTAGTGGGTGGTGAGCAGCATGGTCGTGCCGAGGTCGCGCAGCGAGCGGATCAGCGACCAGAACTGGCGCCGGGCCTCGGGGTCGAAGCCGGTGGTCGGCTCGTCGAGGAACAGCAGGGTCGGCCGGCCGACGATGCCCAGCGCGACGTCCAGCCGCCGCCGCTGACCGCCCGACAGCGACCGGCCGCGCGCGCCGGCCTTCTCGGTGAGCCCGACCAGCTCGAGCACCTCGTCGGGGTCGCGCGGGTCGGGGTAGTAGGACGCCTCCGCGCGGAGCAGCTCGCGGCAGGTGAGCTGGCTGTCCCCGGCCCCGGACTGCAGGACGATCCCCAGCTGCGCCTTCCACCGCCGCGTCGCCTGGGCGGGGTCGGTGCCGAGGACGCGGACGTCGCCGCCGTCGCGGCCCCGGAAGCCCTCGCAGATCTCGACCGTCGTCGTCTTGCCGGCGCCGTTCGGACCGAGCAGCGCGAAGATCTCGCCGCGGTGGATGTCGAGGTCCAGGCCGTCGACGGCGGCGGACTCGCCGTAACGCTTCACCAGATCGCGGACGGAGATCGCCGCCTCGGGATCCAGCGGCTCCCTCTCGGGGCCCGCCGCGAGCTCGCGAGTGGTGGGGAGGAGGGAGTCCTTCTGCACGACAAGACAGTGTCCCCCATGGCCCTGAGGCTCCGTCCTCACGCCGTGATGCGGTCGAGCAGCAGCGGCAACGGCTCGTCGTCGGTGTCGACGCCGACCGCCCCCTCGAGCGCCTCGAGCGCCCGCTCGATCCGCGCGGGGTCGTCGGTGTGCAGCTCGAGCAGCGGCTGCCCCTCGGTGACCGTCTCCCCCACGCCGGCGGTCCAGGTGACGCCGGCGGCGGCCGACACCGGGTCCTCCTTGCGGGCCCGCCCGGCTCCCAGCCGCCAGGCGGCCACCCCGAGGGCGTAGGCGTCCAGCCGGGTGAGCGTGCCGGTCGCCGGCGCCGTCACCACGTGCTTCTCGGCGGGTTGCGGCAGCGGCGCGTCCGGGTCGCCACCCTGGGCCGCGATCATCCGCCGCCACACGTCCATCGCCCGGCCGTCGGCGAGGGCGCCGGCGGGGTCGACGTCGGACCGCCCGGCGCCGGCCAGCATCTCCCGGGCCAGCGCGAGGGTCAGCTCGACGACGTCGGCCGGCCCGCCGCCCGCGAGCACCTCCACCGACTCGGCCACCTCGACGGCGTTGCCCGCGGCGCGGCCCAGCGGCCGGTCCATCGCGGTCACCAGGGCGACGGTGCGCACCCCGGCCGCCTCCCCGAGGCCGACCATCGTGCGAGCCAGCTCGCGGGAGGCGTCGGGGTCCTTCATGAACGCGCCCGAGCCGGTCTTGACGTCGAGGACCAGCGCGTCGGCGCCCTCGGCGATCTTCTTGCTCATGATCGAGCTGGCGATCAGCGGGATCGACTCCACGGTGCCGGTGACGTCGCGCAGCGCGTAGAGCTTCTTGTCCGCCGGGGCCAGGTCGTTGCCGGCCGCGCAGATCACCGCGCCCACGTCGCGCAGCTGCGCCAGGTAGGCCTCCTCGTGGACGTCGGCCCGCCAGCCGGGGACCGCCTCCAGCTTGTCCAGCGTGCCGCCGGTGTGGCCCAGCCCCCGCCCCGACAGCTGCGGCACGGCCACCCCGCAGGCGGCCACCAGCGGCGCCAGCGGCAGGGTGATCTTGTCGCCGACCCCGCCGGTGGAGTGCTTGTCGGCGGTCGGCCGGCCCAGCGCGGAGAGGTCCTTGCGCTCGCCGGAGTCGATCATCGACTGCGTCCACACGGCCAGCTCGTCGGGCGACATGCCGCGGAAGAACACCGCCATCAGCAGCGCGCTCATCTGCTCGTCGGGCACCTCGCCGCGGGTGTACGCGTCGATCACCCAGCGGATCTGCTCGGCGGTCAGCCGGACGCCGTCCCGCTTGGCGCGGATGACGTCGATGGCGTCGAACGCGGCCATCAGCCCTGTCCCCGCTCCGCCGCCGCCACGAGGTCGTCCGGACCGAAGGCGTCGGGCAGCACCGCGCTCATCGGCACGATGCCGAGCGACACGGTCTCGATGAGCATGCCGGCGCCGCCGTGCTCCCACAGCAGCTGCCGGCAGCGGCCGCACGGCATCAGCGGCTGCCCGTCGCCGCCCACGCAGGCGACCGCGACCAGCCGGCCGCCACCGGAGCGGACGAGGTCACTGACCATGCCGCACTCGGCGCACAGGCCCACCCCGTAGGAGGCGTTCTCCACGTTGCAGCCGGTGACCACGCGACCGTCGTCCACCAGCCCGGCCACGCCGACGGGGAACTTCGAGTACGGCGCGTAAGCGTGCGTCATCGCCTCCCGCGCCGCCGTCCGGAGGACGTCCCAGTCGACCTGCATCAGTGTTCTCCTCGTCGATAGACCAGGCCGTCGGCCTTGGGCATCCGCAGGCGTTGGGACGCCAGCGACAGCACGAGCAGCGTGGTCAGGTGCGGGGTGAAGAAGACGATGCCCGCGGGCAGCCGCTCGATGGTGAGGAAGCCGACCAGAGCCGCGGCCGCGAAGGCCCCGGCGAGCACCGCCTGCACGAGCTTGCGCTGCACCCCCTGGTACACCGCCACCGCCGCCAGGAGCACGGCCACGAGCAGCAGCAGCGCCACCACGGCGGTCCGGCTGCGCAGTTGCAGCGCGTCGGCGAAGCCGAACAGCCCCGCACCGGCGGCGAGACCGCCGGGCCGCCAGTTGCCGAAGATCAGCGCGGCCAGGCCGATGAACCCGCGGCCGCCGGTCTGGCCCTCGCGGTAGATGTTGGCGATGAACACGAGGGACACCCCGCCCAGCCCGGCCAGCGCCCCGGAGATGACCACGGCGGTGTACTTCAGCCGGTACACGGGCACGCCGAGCGAGTCCGCCGCCGCGGGGTTCTCCCCGCAGGAGCGCAACCGCAGGCCGAACGCCGTCCGCCAGAGGACGAGGTAGGACACCGGGATCAGCAGGACGGCGACCAGGGTGAGCACACCCACGTCGCTGGTCAGCCCGCGCAGCACGCCGGCGAGGTCGCTGATCAGGAACCAGTGCCGCTGCTCGAGCGAGCCCAGCAGGTCCGGCCCGGAAGACAGCACCGGGAGCGAGAAGTCCGGCGGCTGGCTGGCCAGCGGGGGTGACTGGGCGGCGCCGCCGCCGGCGGGGTTGTCGATGTAGTTCAGCTCGGAGAGGAAGCGCACGATGCCGGCGGCGAGGAGGTTGATCGCCACGCCGGACACCACGTGGTCGACGCCGAAGGTGACCGTGGCGATCGCGTGCAGCAGGCCGCCCACCGCGCCGAGGACCACCCCGCCGACCACGGCCGCGCCCCACCCCCACTGGTAGCCGGCCCAGCCGGCGCCCCACGTGCCGAGGATCATCATGCCGTCGAGGCCGATGTTGACCACGCCGGCCCGCTCGGAGAACAGGCCGCCGAGCGCGGCGAGCGCGATGGGGACGGCGAGCAGCAGCGCGGCCGCCATCGTGGACGACGACGTGAGCTCCTGCTCCCCCGAGACCACGCGCACCACGGAGACCAGCACGAGCACGCCGAGGACGAGCCACAGCACCCGCCGGGAGCGGCCACCGCCGGTGAGCAGGTCGGTGAGCGGCCCGCGGCTGGGCCGGGCAGGCGGACTCTGCACGGTGCTCATGCCTGCGCTCCCTGCTGTTCACCGGGCACGGGGGTGTAGGCGCGGCGGCCGCCGTCGGGACCGTCCCCCGGGGGCGAGCCGCCGCCTCCGCTGCCCCCGGAGTCGGGCGGTGGGGCCGCGGCGGACGACCCGGCCCGCTCCGCCGAGCGCAGCGCCAGCCGGCGGGCGATCTCGTTGGCGATGACGACGGCGAGCACGATGGTGCCCTGGATGATCGTGACCACCGACGACGGGATGTCGGCGAACTGCAGCGGCAGGGCCGCCCGGTCGAGGAAGGCGAACAGCAGCGCCGCCACCGCGATGCCCAGCGGGCTGTTGCGGCCCAGGAGCGCCACCGCGATGCCGAGGAAGCCGAGCCCGGCGGTGAACTCCGTGCCGAACTCGTGGACGTCCCCGAGCAGCTCCGGCATGCCGATCAGGCCGGCGATCCCGCCGGACAGCAGCATCGTCTTGATCACCATGCCGCGGGCGTCCACGCCGCTGGCCCGCGCGGCCGACGGCGAGAGCCCCGTCGCCCGCAGGTCGAATCCGAAGCGGGTGCGCCTGAGCAGCACCGCGACCGCGACGCCGATGACGATGGCGACCAGCAGGAAGCCGTAGAGCTCCGAGCGCGGCTCGGCCAGGCCCAGCCCGGTGAGGACGCCGTTGAGCCCGGGGAACCAGCCGGACTCGGGGATGGTCTTGGTCGTCACGATCGACTGGCCCTCGGCGCTGCCCCGCAGCGGCCCGGTGAGCAGGAACGAGGCGATGCCCAGCGCGACGAAGTTGAGCATGATCGAACTGATCACCTCGCTCACGCCACGGGTGACCTTGAGGACGCCGACGATGCCGGCCCACACCGCCGCGACGACCATGGCCACGACCACGATCAGCAGCACGTGGAGCGGTGCCGGCAGCGTGACGGCGGCGCCGACGGCCGCGGCGAGGATCGTCGCCAGCCGGTACTGGCCCTCGACGCCGATGTTGAACAGGCCCATCCGGAACGCGACGGCCACCGCGAGGCCGGCCAGGAACAGCGGGACCGCCCGGTTGAGGATCACCACGATCGACTGGGTCTGCTGCGACGGGGTGTCGCCCAGATCGGTCATGACCCGCAGCGCCGCGATGGGGTCCTTGCCGATCAGGGCGATGACGATCGCCGTGACGATGAGCGCGACGACGATGGCCATCGCCGGCCCGAGCAGGGCCAGGCCGACCCGGCGGAGACGGTTCACGCGGCACCTGCCGTCGTCCGGGCACCGGTCATGTACCCGCCCAGTTCCTCGGGGGTGACGCGGGAGGGGTCGACGGTGGCGACGAGCGAGCCGCGCAGCATGACGTGCAGCGTGTCGGACAGGCCGATCAGCTCGTCGAGGTCGGCGGACACGAGCACGATCCCCATCCCCTCGGCGCGGGCGTCCTTGAGCAGCTCCCAGATCACCGCCTGCGCGCCCACGTCGACGCCCCGGGTCGGGTGCGCGGCGATGAGCAGCCGGGGAGCGGCGCTCATCTCGCGCCCGACGATCAGCTTCTGCTGGTTGCCACCCGACAGCGCGACGGCCAGGGTGTCCGGGCCCGGCGCGCGGACGTCGTACTCCTGCATGATCCGTTCGGTGTCGGCACGCGCGGCCCGGCGGTCGAGGAACCAGCCTCTCACCGCCGGCGGCCGCGTCTGGTGCCCGAGGATGCGGTTCTCCCACAGCGGGGCGTCCAGCAGCATCCCCTGCCGGTGCCGGTCCTCGGGGATGAAGCCGATGCCGGCCTCGCGCCGGGCGCGGGTCGACCAGCCGGTGACGTCCTCGGCGCCCAGGGTGATCGTGCCGCCCGCGAGCGGGCGCAGGCCCATGATCGCGTCGACCAGCTCGGCCTGGCCGTTGCCCTCGACGCCGGCGATGCCGACGACCTCGCCCTCGCGCACGGTCAGGTCCACGTCGTGGACGAGCGGCCGGCGCCCGGGCTCGCCCACGGTCACGTGCCCCAGCTGCAGCACCGGCGTGTCCCGCACGGTGGATGTCCTCGTCTCCGGCGTCGGCAGCTCCGCGCCGACCATCATCTCGGCCAGTTCCCGCGTGGACGTCGTCCTCGGGTCGGCGGTGCCGACGGTGGTGCCCCGGCGGATGACGGTGATGGAGTCGGCGACGCGGCGGACCTCGTCCAGCTTGTGCGAGATGAAGATGACCGTCAGGCCCTCCCGCTTGAGCTCGGCGAGGTTGCCGAACAGCTCGTCGACCTCCTGGGGCACGAGGACGGCGGTCGGCTCGTCGAGGATCAGCGTCGTCGCCCCCCGGTACAGGACCTTCGCGATCTCGACCCGCTGCCGGTCGCCCACCCCCAGGTCCTCCACGTGCTCGTCGGGATCGAGGTCGAGGGCGTAGCGGTCGGAGATGTCGGTGATGCGGCGCCGGGCCTCGGCGCGGTCCAGGCCCAGGCCGCGGGTGGGCTCGCTGCCCAGGACGACGTTCTCGAGGACGGTGAAGTAGTCGGCCAGCATGAAGTGCTGGTGGACCATGCCGATGCCCGCGGCGATCGCGTCGGCCGGGCTGCGGAAGTGCACCTGGCGCCCGTGCAGGAAGATCTGCCCCTCGTCCGGCCGGTGCATCCCGTACAGGGTCTTCATCAGCGTCGACTTGCCGGCGCCGTTCTCCCCGACGATGGCGTGCACCTCGCCGCGGCGGACCCGCAGCTCGATGTCCTTGTTCGCCACCACGCCGGGGAAGCGCTTGGTGATGCCGTGGAGCTCGACCGCGTACGGGGCGGCGTCGCCGTCCGCACCGCCGGCCGCCGCCTCCCCTGACGGGACGCCTGCTGTGGCCATGGTGGGCCCTCCCTCGTTGCGCCCTCCGGGTGTGCGGGCGCGTCCAACTCTGCTGCATGGGGCGCGCGGGATCGACCGCTCCCCTCGTCCGGCCGGGGTCCCCCCGGCCGCCGCATGATCGCTCACCGGGAGGGCAGGGGCCCGGCGCTCACGACGGCGGGCCCGGGGGCGGAAGTGCTCCCCGGGCCCGCTGTCGTCGTGCGTCCGCTCAGCCGGCCGGCGTCACGGGGTCGTGGGGACCTCGATCGTGCCGTCGATGATCTGCTGGCGGTAGGTGTCCAGGTCGCCCTGGATGTCGTCGATGAAGCCACCGGTCGTGGCCAGCCCGACGCCCTCGCTCTCGAGGTCGTAGAGGATGTCGGCGCCGCCCTCCACGTTCCCGTCGACGAAGGAGCCGACGAAGGCGGTCACCGCGTTGTCGACCCGCTTGAGCATCGAGGTCATGATCACGGCCTGGAGGGCCGGGTCGTCGACCGTCTGGTACTGGTCGGAGTCGACGCCGATCGCCCGGGCACCCGCGGCGGCCGCCGCCTGGAAGACGCCGGTGCCGGAGCCGCCGGCCACCTGGAAGACGATGTCCGCCCCGCCGGCGTACATGCCCGAGGCCAGGATCTGCGCGCGCGCCGGGTCGTTGAACCCGGAGAAGTCACCGGCCGGCGAGATGTACTGCACGTCGATGCCGATGTTCGGGTTCACCGTCTGGGCCCCGGCCTGGTAGCCGGCCTGGAAGGTCTGGATCAGGGGGACGTCGACACCACCGACGAACCCGATGCGGCCGGTCTCGCTCTTCAGCGCGGCGGCGGCGCCGGCGAGGAAGGACCCCTGCTCCGCGGCGAAGATCAGGCCGGTGACGTTGTCACCCTTGCTGGTGCCGTCGGGCAGCTCGTGCGAGCCGTCGACCTGCGCGAAGGTCGTGTCCGGGAACTCGGCCGCGACGTCGGCGATGATCTGGTCGTAGGCGAAGCCGACCGCGATGACCGGGTTGTAGCCCTGCTCGGCGAGCTGGGCGAGGAGCTCGGCACGGTCCGAGCCGTCCTCGTTCGGGGTGACCTCGCGGTACTCCCCGCCGAACTCGGCGATCGCGGCCTCGGCGCCGGCGAAGGCGGAGTCGTTGAACGAGCGGTCGCCACGACCGATGGCGTCGTAGGCCAGGCCGATCCGCAGTTCGGTGCTCTCGGCACCGCCACCGCCGCCGCCACCGCTCTCCGGCTCGTCGCTGGCGCAGGCCGCCAGGGCCATGCTGCCGGCCAGCAGCATCGCCGCGGCCTTCATCCTCCGCGCTCGGCGCAAGACGGTCTCCTCTCTGGGGGGACGGGCCCTCGCAGAACCGGGCCCCTCCCGGTGGGATCAGGGGTCGCGCGCCGCCGGCCGGGACCGCGTGCGGCCGGGCCGGAACGAGCGACCAGGGCACGCTAACCGCGGGTCGCACCACCGCCACCACCTCGGGAGGACACCGAGATGGGATCGTTGCGAAGGGCCGCCCGCGCAGTGGCGCCGGCCACGGGCCGGTCCGGGGTGAGCGCGGCGACCTGCAGGTCTAGCCTCCACCCCCGTGGGACGACGGACGGCCGCGGCGCGGCTGGGAACCGCACTCCTGGCGGCCGCGCTGCTGGTGCTGGGTGGTGCCGGCGCCGCCCTGGCGGAGGAGGCCCGCCCCACCGCCGACCTGTCGGCGCCGACCCCCACCGCCCCGGAGCCCGGCGGCCCGCCCCAGGGCAGCGGGCCCGGTGGGGTGACCGTGGGCGGGGAGGGGCTGGACACCCGCGGCACGGTCGTCGTGGACGGCGCCCCGCCGCTGCCCGAGGGCATCGCCGCCCCCGGGTGGCTGGTGGCCGACGCGACCACCGGCGCGGTGCTGGCCGCCCGCGACCCGCACGGCCGCTACTACCCGGCGAGCACCCTCAAGACCCTGACCCTGCTCACCCTCGCCCCGCTGCTGGACCCCGCCGAGGTGGTCGAGGGCACCGAGGAGGACGAGCGGATGGAGGGCAGCCGGGTCGGGATGGTCGCCGGCGGGCGCTATCCGGTCTCGCTGCTGTTCGAGGCGCTGGTCCTCCAGTCGGGCAACGACGCGGCCAACGCCCTGGCCCGCGCGGCCGGCGGGGTCGGGACGACGGTGCGGGCCATGAACGACACCGCGGCGGCGATCGGCGCGTTCGACACCGTCGCGGGGTCGCCGTCCGGGCTGGACGTCGCCGGCCAGTCCTCCTCCCCCTACGACCTGGCGCTGGTCTTCCGCCGGCTGGTCGCCGACCCGCGCACCGCCGCGATCCTGCGGACGCCGCTGGCCGCGATGCCCCCGGTCGAGGGCCGCTCCCCCGGCTACCAGATCCAGAACGAGAACCCGCTGCTCACCGCCTACCCCGGCAACCTCGGCGGGAAGACCGGCTTCACCGACGCCGCCCGGCACACCTTCGTCACCGCCGCCGAGCGTGGGGACCGGCGCCTGGTGGTCAGCGTGATGGGCACCGAGAGCCTTCCGCTGCGGGCCGCCGACCAGGCCGCCCTGCTGCTCGACTGGGGGTTCGCCGTCCCGTCGGGAGCGGCCGGCGTGGGCGTGCTGGTCGACTCGGCCGACGACGTCGCGGCGCCGCCCACCGTCACCTCCGCCGCCGCCCCGGTGGCGGAGACGGACGGCGCCCTGGCCGCACCCGCGGCGCGCACCGCCGACGACGATCCGGCCTCGCCGCTGGTGCCGGTGGCGCTGGGGATCACCGCCGTGGTGATCGTCGTGGCGACCGTCGTCGGCTGCCGGCGGGCGGTGCGGATCGTCCCGGCACCCCGGGTCAGGCGGCCGGGGGGACCACCGGGTCGTCCGGGTCCCGGACCGCGGGGGCGGCCCGCTGCACCCGGGGCAGGGTCGCCGTCCAGGCCGCGGTGAAGAACGCGAACCGGCAGACGGTGTTGAGCCACACGAGGATGCCGACGGCGCCGCCGAACGCCGAGGCGGTCACGCTGCCGGAGATGAGCGACAGGTAGAGGCTGCCCAGCAGCTTCATCGCCTCGAAGCCCGCGGCCCCGAAGACCGCACCCGGCAGCAGCAGCCGCACCGGGTGCGGGTTCGCCGGGACGACCTTGAGCAGCCACAGGAAGACGACGACGTCCGTGCCGAGCGCCAGGGCGAGGCCGAGCACCCAGGTCAGCACCCCGAGGCCCGGTGCGCCGTCGAGGCCGAGCACCCCGAGCAGCCGCCCGCTGGCCTGGGTGACCGCGCCGGTCAGTCCGAGGCTGAGCAGCCCGGTGGCACCGAGGGCGACCAGCGCGGTGAGGTCCTGCAGGTTGTCCCGGAGGAACTCCGGCTCGTCGGCGCGTCCCCGCCAGACCCGCTCCATGCCGATCCGCAGCTTGTCCATGGCCCGCAGCCCCGCGTACAGGAAGCCGGCCAGGCCGATGAGGCCGGTGACCCCGGCCGCGCCGACCGCCCCGCGCAGCTCACCGACGATCTGCTCGCCGGTGGAGCCGGGGAAGGCCTCGCGGATGGCGTCGTAGAGCTGTTCCTGCAGCAGCGCGTCGCCGGCGAGCGCCAGCCCGATGACCGAGGCGACGAGGAGCAGGACCGGGACGAGCCCGAGGAAGACGAAGTAGGTGACCCCGGCGGCCATGAGCTCGCCCTGGGTGCGCCGGTAGCGGCCGCCGGCGCGGGCCAGGTGGTCGAACCACGGCCGGCGGCGGCGCAGCCCCGCGACCAGGTCCCCCCAGCCCGTGGCCAGCCGGGTGGCCCAGGCGAGACGGCCCGCGGGCTCGGACCGCTCGGTCCGGGTGGCACTCACCGCTCCCGGTCTGCGGCCTGGCGGAGACCCGCGCGCCACGGTCAGGAGAGCGGCGGGCCGGTGAGGGGGTACTCGCGGGCGATCGCCCAGGCGCCGTCGGGTGTCTGCTCGAACTCGGTGAAGTGGGTGACCCGGAACTCCGCCGAGAGGTCGGCCAGACCGCAGTAGGCGAGGTCGAGCATGTCGGCCGGGACGTCGTGGGCGACGGTCACGTGCGGGTGGTACGGATAGGACAGCGAGCGGGTCAGGGGGCCGCGCCGGACGTCGTTGGCGATCAGCTCGCAGTTGCCGATGCCCCGGGCGACCGCCACGAAGACCACCTCGGAGACCGGCGAGAACGTGCCGGTGCCGGACAGGTGCATGTCGAAGGCCGGGTGCGCCCGGGCGACCGCGGCCAGGTGCGCGCTGATCGCCGGGCGGTCGGCGACGGCGACCTCGGTGGGCGGCAGCAGCGTGACGTGCGGCGGGACGAGGGTGGCCTGCGCGTCGCCGACCTTCGTCCGCCAGTCGACGAACACTTGCGCCCACGGCTCGGGGATCGGCACGACCACCCCGAGGACGGCGGTCTCCGGCACCGCGATCCGGCTGCGGGGCACGAAGGTGTCGTCGTTCACGGCCTCACCCCCGCAGGCGGCAGGAAGCCCACGCGGTCGTACGCGGCCGCGACCGTGCCCGCGGCGACCTCCCGGGCACGGGCCGCGCCGGCGGAGAGCACCCGCTCGAGCTCGGCCCGGTCGTCGAGCAGCTCCTGCGTGCGCGCGCGGACCGGCGTCACGAATTCGACGACGACCTCGGCGAGCTCCTTCTTGAGGTCGCCGTAGCCGCGGCCGGCGAACCGCTCCTCCAGCTCGGCGACGGGAGTCCCCGACAGCGCGCTGTGGATGGTCAGCAGGTTGGTGATCCCCGGCTTCGCCACGGGGTCGGCGACGACCTCGCGACCGGTGTCGGTGACCGCCGAGCGGATCTTCTTCGCCGTCACCTTGGGGTCGTCGAGCAGCAGGACGCAGCCGGCCGGCGGGAGGCTCTTGCTCATCTTCTTGTCCGGCTGCTGGAGGTCCATGACCCGGGCCGCCCCCTCGGGGATGATCCCCTCGGGCACCGGGAAGGTGTCCCCGAAGCGGCCGTTGAAGCGGATCGCGACGTCGCGGGTGAGCTCGAGGTGCTGCCGCTGGTCGTCGCCGACCGGCACCTGGTGGGCCTGGTAGACCAGGATGTCGGCGGCCATGAGCACGGGGTAGGTGAACAGGCCGACGGTCGTGCCGGCCGCCCCCTCGCGCTGGCTCTTGTCCTTGAACTGGGTCATCCGGCTGGCCTCGCCGAACCCGGTGAGGCACTCCAGCACCCAGGACAGCTGCAGGTGCTCGGGCACGTGGCTCTGCACGAACAGCGTGCTCCGCGCCGGGTCGACTCCCAGGGCGAGCAGCTGCGCCGCCGAGACCAGGGTGTTGCGCCGCAGCTCCGCCGGGTCCTGCGCGACGGTGATCGCGTGCAGGTCGACCACGCAGTAGAAGGCGTCGGTGGTCTCCTGCAGCTGCACCCACTGGCGCAGCGCGCCCAGGTGGTTCCCGAGGTGGAAGGAACCCGCCGTCGGCTGGATGCCGGAGAGCACACGGGGAGGAGGCACGTCGGTCATCAAACCAGCCGCCGCGCGGCCGCCGCGCCGGGCGTCCCGAACGGGCTCGTCACCGTCGGCGGGTCACGCGGCCGGCGTGGCGGAGCGCACCTGGTCGAGCGCCGCGAGGAAGGCGTCGTCCTCCTCGGGGGTGCCCACGGTGACCCGGATGCCCTGGCCGGCGAAGGGCCGGGTGATGACCGCCCGCGCCTCGAGTGCGGCGGCCAGGCCGGCCGCCTCCTCCGCCACCGGCAGCCAGACGAAGTTCGCCTGGCTGTCGGAGACGTCGAACCCGCGCTCGCGCAGCGCCGCGGTCAGCCGCTCCCGCTCGGCGGTGACCGCCGCGCAACGCCGGCGCACCTCCTCCTCGCTGGCCAGTGCGGCGACGGCGGCGGCCTGGGCGAGCGAGGAGACGCTGAAGGGGACGTGCGTCCGGCGCACCATCTCGGCCACCGCGGGGTCCTCCGCGACGAGGTAGCCGACCCGCAGCCCGGCCAGCCCCCAGGCCTTGGAGAAGGTGCGCAGCACGGCGACGTTGGGCCGCCCGCGCATCAGCTCCAGCCCGTCGGGGACGTCGGGGTCGGTGACGAACTCGCGGTAGGCCTCGTCGAGGACGACGAGCGTCTCGGCCGGGACGGCGTCGAGGAAGCGCTCCAGCTCCGCGCGGCGGACCGCCGTCCCGGTCGGGTTGTTCGGGTTGCACACGAAGACCACGCGGGTGGTGTCGTCGACCGCCGCGGCCAGCGCGTCGAGGTCGTGGGTGTCGGCCGGGCCGCCCGGCCGGCCGGGCACCAGCGGGACCATGACCGCCCGCGCACCGGCGACCTGGGCGAGCAGCGGGTACATCTCGAAGGACCGCCACGCGAAGGCGATGCTCGTCCCCGGGTCGTTGAACGACTGCGCCAGCTGCTGGCAGAGCATCACCGCACCGCAGCCGGCGACGACCTGGGCCGGGTCGACGCCGTACCGCCGCGCCAGCGCGGCGGTCAGGACGACGGCGCCGTTGTCGGGGTAGCGGTTGGTCTCCCCCGCCGCGGCGGCCAGCGCCTGGACGACGGCCGGCAGGGGCGGGAACGCGACCTCGTTGCTGGCCAGCTTGACCGCCTGCGGCACCCCGATCTCGCGGGCGAGGTCGGCGGGGTTGCGCCCCGGCTTGTAGGCGGGGAGCTGCTGCACCGCCGGTCGTGCGCTGACCACTGGCTCGTCCTCCTCGACCGCGCCGCAGGGTGGCCCGCCCCGCGGGCTTCTAGGGTGGGCGCATGCGCGTACTCGTCGCCGGTGGGGCCGGCTACATCGGCAGCGTAGTCACGGCCGCTCTCCTGGAGAGCGGCCACGAGGTCACCGTGCTCGACGACCTCTCCACCGGACACGCCGACGCGGTGCCGTCCGGGGCCCGGTTCGTGCAGGCGTCGCTGCACGACTCGGCCCCGGTGCTGGCCGACGTCCGGCCCGAGGGGGTGCTGCACTTCGCGGCGAAGAGCCTGGTCGGTGAGTCGCAGGTCAAGCCGGAGATCTACTGGGACACCAACGTCGGCGGCTCCCTCGCGCTGCTGGAGGCGATGCGCGCGGTGGACTGCCGCCGGATCGTGTTCTCCTCGACCGCGGCCACCTACGGGGAGCCGGAGCAGGTGCCCATCCGCGAGGACGCCCCGACCCGGCCGACCAACACCTACGGCGCCTCGAAGCTCGCCGTCGACGCGATGCTCACCTCGTACGCGACCGCCCACGACTTCGCCGCGGTGAGCCTGCGCTACTTCAACGTGGCCGGTGCCGCCTACGGCCTCGGCGAGCGGCACACCACCGAGACCCACCTCATCCCGATCGCGCTGCAGGTCGCGGCGGGCACCCGCCAGGCGATGACCGTCTACGGCGAGGACTACCCGACTCCGGACGGCACCTGCATCCGCGACTACATCCACGTCGCCGACCTCGCCGACGCCCACCTGCTCGCGCTGACCGCACCGGCCCCGGGCGAGCACCGCATCTACAACCTGGGCAACGGGACCGGATTCTCGGTGCAGCAGGTCGTCGACGCCGTCCGCGAGGTGACCGGCCACCCGGTGCCGGTGGAGGTGGGCGACCGCCGGGCCGGCGACCCGGCCCAGCTCGTGGCCTCCAGCGACCGGATCCGCACCGACCTGGGCTGGAAGCCGCAGCACACCGATCTGGCCGGCATCGTCCGCGATGCCTGGGAGACCGCCCGCTCCCGCACCTGAGCAGGCATAGGAAGCTTTTCCCGCGTCGTACCACCTGAGACGTGGGCATGGCTTCCTATGCCGCGGGGCCGCCGGTCGCGGGCTCGGGGTCGGGCGCACCGCTCACCAGGAGCCGGGCGATCCGCCGTCCGTCGAGTTCGAGGACGGTGAGCGTCCGGCCCCCGGCGGTCACCGAGTCCCCCGGTTCCGGCAGCCGGCCGAGCTCGGCGAGCACGAAGCCGGCCACCGTCTCGTAGGGGCCCTCGGGCAACTGCAGGCCGGTGACCTCGCGGAAGTCCTCGAGGTTGAGCAGGCCGTCGACCTCGTGCGGGCCGCCGGGGACCTCCTCGCCGCCGGAGGCGACGTCCTCGTCGTACTCGTCGTAGATCTCCCCGATGACCTCCTCGATGAGGTCCTCGAGGGTGACGATGCCGTCCGTGCCGCCGTACTCGTCGACGACGATGGCGAGGTGGTGGTTCTCCCGCCGCATCTCCGACAGGGCGGTGAGGACGCCGGCGGTGCCGGGCAGCCGCTTCACCTCGCGCACGAGGTCACCGACGGTCGCCGCCCGCCCGGCCGGGTGGTTGGTCAGGAACAGGTCGCGCACGTGCACGAAGCCGACGACGTCGTCCTCGTCGCGGCCGGCCACCGGATAGCGCGAGTGGCTGGAGTCGTGCACCTGGCGGGCCGCCCGGCTGGCCGTCATCGACGCCTCCAGGAAGTCCACCTCGGTGCGGGGGGTCATGACCTCCCGCACCTCGCGGTCCCCGGCGCGGAAGACCTCCCCGATCAGCCGGCGCTCGTCGGTGCTCAGTGACTCGTGCGCGGCCACGAGGTCACGCAACTCCTCCTGGCTGATCGCCTCGCCGCTGGCCCGAGGGTCGCCGCCGAGCAGACGGACCAGGGCGTTGGTGGACACCGACAGCAGCCAGATGACCGGGCGGAACAGCGTGGCGATGCCGTTGAGCGGAGCCGCGACCAGCAGCGAGAAGCCCTCGGCGCGCTGCAGGGCCAGCCGCTTGGGGGTGAGCTCGCCGACCACCAGGGACAGGTAGCTGATCGCGATGGTGACCAGCACGAGGGCGAGGGTGTCGGCGAGCCCCTGCCCCATGCCGAGGCCCTCCAGGCGGTCGCTCAGCGGCTCGGCGAGCGTGGACGCACCGAAGGCCGCCGAGAAGAAGCCGGCCAGCGTGACGCCGACCTGGACGGCGGCGAGGAACCGGTTGGGGTCGCCCAGCAGCCGGGCGACCGTGCGGCCGCGGCGTCCCCGCTCCGACATCGCGCGGACCTGTGACTCCCGGAGGCTGACCAGCGCGATCTCGGCGCCGGCGAAGGCGCCGCCGACGAGCACGAAGACCACGACCATGACGATGTTCAGCCAGACGTCGCTCACCGGCGGCGTGCTCCTCGATGTCGGTAGACGGACACCGACCATGCTGCCCGTCCCCGGGCTCCGGGACACCGCCCCGGAGGGGTTGAGTCGACCCACCGGTTACTTCCGTCACAGCCGACTGCCGATCATGGCCTCCGCCCGGCTACTGTCTCCAAGATAACGGTCCGTGATCTAGCAACTCGTGAGGGTTACCTCGTGCACCACATGCCAGCGGGCTCCCCGCTCTCTTCCCGGCTCTCCCGCTGGATCTCCGCGCTGTGGCGCGGGATCGGCCTCCGTCGGTTGGTGCCGGTGCTGGTCGTGGCCGGTGCCGTCGCCACCATCGCCCTGGCCGGCCCGGTGGTCGCGCAGGTGGTGACCGGGTCCACCGAGTCGCCCGCGGTGGCACTGGACTCCTCGTCCTCCTCCGCGGGTGCCACTGCGGCACGGACGTCCTCCAGCTCGGCGGGATCGTCGGGCGCTGCGACCGGTGCGCCGACCGGTGGCCCCGTGCAGATGGGCGTCGACGGGGCCCCGGCCACCGAGACCCCGGTGGCGCCCCCGGCGGACGCCTCGACCCCGCCGGCGGCCGAGACGACGGCTGCTGCGGACGAGCCGTCGTCCGAGCCCGCCGCGGAGCCGGACTCCCCGGAGCCGGCCGGGCAGAGCACTCCGTCGTCGTCCGCGGCCGAGGACGACCCGGAGCCGGCTCCCGCACCCGCCCCCGCGCCGCGGGCTGCCGCGCCCGCGGCCGCCGCGGCGCCGGCCGACCCCTCGACCGAGGGGCAGGTGCTGGCGCTGGTGAACCAGGAGCGGGCGGCGGCCGGCTGCTCGGCGCTGGTCCCCGACGCGGCCCTGGCCTCGGTGGCGCGGGCGCACAGCGCCGACATGCGCGACCGCGACTTCTTCTCGCACACCAACCCGGAGGGCCTCTCGCCCTTCGACCGCGCCGAGAACGCCGGGATCACCTACTCCCGCGCGGAGAACATCGCCTACGGCCAGCCGGACGCCGCCGCCGTCATGGATGCGTGGATGAACAGCTCCGGCCACCGGGCGAACATCCTCGACTGCGGTCTGCGGACGCTGGGCGTCGGCGTGGCCGAGGGCCCCGGCGGCCCGTGGTGGACCCAGCTCTTCGGCAGCTGACGGACACCCCCGCCCTCCAACGCGGACCGGCCCCCTCGACCGTGTGGTCGAGGGGGCCGGTCCGCGTCACGCCCCCGGGAGGGGGCCGCCTTCAGGCCATGGCCTTCTTCAGGTTGCTGTCGATGGCCGCCAGGAAGTCCTGGGTGGTCAGCCACTCCTGGTCGCGGCTGATCAGCAGCGCGAGGTCCTTGGTCATCTGGCCGCCTTCGACGGTGTCGATGCAGACCTTCTCCAGGGTCTCGGCGAAGCGGGTCACCTCGGGGGTGCTGTCCAGCTTGCCGCGGTGGGCGAGGCCCCGGGTCCAGGCGAAGATCGACGCGATCGGGTTGGTCGACGTCTCCTTGCCCTGCTGGTGCTGCCGGTAGTGGCGGGTCACCGTGCCGTGCGCGGCCTCGGCCTCGACGGTGCGGCCGTCGGGGCTCATCAGCACCGAGGTCATCAGGCCGAGCGAGCCGAAGCCCTGGGCCACGGTGTCGGACTGCACGTCACCGTCGTAGTTCTTGCACGCCCAGACGTAGCCGCCCTCCCACTTGAGCGAGGCGGCGACCATGTCGTCGATCAGCCGGTGCTCGTAGGTGATGCCGGCGGCGGCGAACTTGTCCTTGAACTCGGAGTCGAAGACCTCCTGGAACAGATCCTTGAACCGGCCGTCGTAGGCCTTGAGGATCGTGTTCTTGGTCGAGAGGTAGACCGGGTACTCGCGGTTGAGCCCGTAGTTCATCGAGGCCCGGGCGAAGTCGCGGATCGACTCGTCGAGGTTGTACATCGCCATGGCGACGCCGCCGCCCGGCGACTGGAACACCTCGTGCTCGATCGGCGCGGAGCCGTCCTTGGGCGTGAAGGTGATCGTCAGCGTCCCCTCGCCGGGGAACCTGAAGTCGGTCGCCCGGTACTGGTCACCGAAGGCGTGACGGCCGACGACGATCGGCTTGGTCCAGCCCGGTACCAGCCGCGGCACGTTCTGCATGATGATCGGCTCGCGGAAGATGACGCCGCCGAGGATGTTGCGGATCGTCCCGTTCGGGGACCGGTACATCCGCTTGAGGCCGAACTCCTCGACCCGCGCCTCGTCTGGGGTGATCGTGGCGCACTTGACGCCGACGCCGTGCTGCTTGATCGCGTTGGCCGCGTCGACCGTGATCTGGTCGTCGGTCTCGTCGCGCTTCTCGATCCCGAGGTCGTAGTACTCGAGGTCCACGTCGAGGTACGGGAGGATCAGCTGGTCCTTGATAAACTGCCAGATGATCCGGGTCATCTCGTCGCCGTCGAGCTCGACGACCTTGCCCTCGACCTTGATCTTGCTCACGCTTGACATCCCTCTCTGCAGCTCTGACCGGACGGTCAGAGGTCGGCCACGTCGGCCTGCTTGGCGCGCACGGCCTCGGCCGCCTCGCGCAGCCCGGCCAGCTCGCTCTCGGTCAGGTCACCCTCGACCACCCGCCGGACGCCGCCGCGCCCGATCTCGGCCTCGACGCCCAGGTACACCCCGGAGATGCCGTACTCGCCGTCCACCCAGGCGCACACCGGCATGACGGCGCCGGAGTCCTCCATGACCGCGCGGGCCATGCGGGCCGCCGCGGCCGACGGCGCGTAGTAGGCCGAGCCGGTCTTCAGCAGTGCCACGACCTCGGCCCCGCCGTTGCGCGTGCGGTCGACCAGGTGCTCGATCCGGTCGGCGGCCAGCACGTCGGCGAGCGGCTTGCCGTCGACGGTGCAGCGCGAGGGCACCGGCACCATCGTGTCGCCGTGCGAGCCGAGGGTCAGGGTCTGCACCGAGCCCACCGGGACGCCGAGCTCCTCGGCGACGTTGTTGGTGAACCGCGCGGTGTCGAGCATGCCGGCCTGGCCCATGACCCGGTTCTCCGGGAACCCGGTGGCCAGCTGCGCCAGCGCGGTCATCTCGTCCAGCGGGTTGGACACCACGATGACGACGGCGTCGGGCGAGGTCTGCGCGATGTTCTCGGCCACCTGGCGGACGATCTTGGCGTTGGTCTCGATGAGGTCCATCCGGCTCATGCCGGGTTTGCGCGGCAGCCCCGCGGTGATCACCACGACGTCGGAGCCCTCGGTGCCCTCGTACGACCCGCCGCCGACACCGACGACCCGGGTCTCGAAGCCCTCGATCGGCCGCGACTGGTTCATGTCGAGGGCGATGCCCTCGGGCTTGCCCTCGACGATGTCGGTCAGCACGACGGTCTCGAAGATGTCGTACTCCGCCAGTCGCAGGGCGGTGGTCGAGCCGTAGAACCCGGCACCGACGACGGTCACCTTGCCGTTCCTGGGCTGGTCTGCCATGGCGGCCAACCTATCGCTGCCCGCGGGGAGCCGCCTGCGGGGGTCGGCCCGGGGCTCAGCCGCGGGCCAGCGCCAGGGTGAACGCGGTGAGGGTGATCCCCACCCCGATGAGCAGGACGACGTCCACCGGCCGGCTGCGGACGGCGAGGAACCCGACCCGGCGCACCGGCAGCAGCAGCCGCATCAGCCCGCCGGCCACCAGCGCCACCCCGACGGTGACCAGCCCCTGCCGCCAGTGCTCGAACGCCACCATCACCAGACCCGCCGCGACCACCAGAAGCACCACCAGCAGGGGCAGCTGCCGGATCAGCCCGGCCAGGAACGGCCGGCGCGTGTAGAGCGGCGGGCGGCTCATCAGGCGGTCAGCACGTCCTCCGCGGCGGCCTGCTCCGCGGCCAGGACGACGTTCTGCAGGAGCATCGCGCGGGTCATCGGCCCGACGCCGCCGGGGTTGGGCGCCACGAACCCGGCCACCTCGACGACGTCCCGGGCGACGTCCCCGGCGATCTTGCCGTCGACCCGGCTGACCCCCACGTCGAGGACGGCGGCCCCCGGCTTGACGACGTCCCGGGTGACCAGGCCGGGGACGCCGGCCGCGGCCACGACGATGTCGGCGGTCCGCAGGTGCGCGGCCAGGTCACGGGTCCCGGTGTGGCAGAGGGTGACCGTGGCGTTCTCACTGCGGCGGGTGAGCAGCAGCCCCAGCGGCCGGCCGACGGTGATGCCGCGGCCGACGACGACCACCTCGGCCCCGGCGATCGGCACGCCGTACCGGCGCAGCAGCTCGACGATCCCGACCGGCGTGCACGGCAGCGCCCCCGGCACGTTGAGCACCAGCCGGCCGAGGTTGACCGGGTGCAGGCCGTCTGCGTCCTTCGCCGGGTCCATCCGCTCCAGGACGGCGCTCTCCTCGATCCCCTTCGGCAGCGGCAGCTGGACGATGTACCCGGTGCACGCCGGGTCCGCGTTGAGCTCGTCGACCACGGCCAGGACGTCGGTCAGCGTGGCCGTCGCCGGCAGCTCCCGCTGGATGCTGGCGATCCCCACCTGGGCGCAGTCGGAGTGCTTGGCGTTGACGTACCACCTGCTGCCCGGGTCGTCGCCGACCAGCAGCGTGCCGAGGCCCGGACGGTGACCGGCCGCGGCGAGGGAGGCGACGCGTTCGGTCAGCTCCACCCTGATGGCTGCTGCGGTGGCCTTGCCGTCGAGGATCGTCGCGGGCACGGCCGACAGTGTGCCCGAGAGCCGTCCACCGGAGGCCACCCCGCCCTAGGCTCGGCGGGAGCGGGTGCGGTCCCGCCTGCCGACCTGCGAGGAGAGCAGATGACCGAGCGCGAGCAGTCCCCCACCGGCGCACCGGGGGGCACCGGCGACTGGCGCGAGCAGACGACGCCGGGCATCCAGCCGGTGCGCGGCGCGCCGGGCGACAGCGGCACCGGGTACGGCAGCGGCTACGGCAGTGGACCCGGGTACGGCAGCGGACCCGGCTTCAGCGGCGGCCAGGGCTCCGGCAGCGGCTACGGCGCCGGCTCGGGTCCCGACTACTCGATCAGCGGCGCCGGAGGGGCCGGGGCCGCGCTCGGCGGCGCCGGCGCGAGCACCACCACGCCGGAGTACTCGACCAGGCCGGTGTCGGTCCGGCGGGCCGACACCTTCGCCAGCCTGCTGCTGATCCTCGCGGGCCTCGCGGCCGCGGTGAGCCTGCTGCTGCGCTGGCTGCCCGGCAGCGACCTCACCGGCTGGGATCTCGTGCAGCGCGGCTTCGACGAACTGGAGGACGGTGTCGGCCGGCTGATCGACACCGGCTTCTGGCAGCCCATGGCCGTCGTGCTCGGCGGCGGGGTGCTGTTCGTGCTGGGCCTGCTCGTCGTCCTGCCGGCCAAGACGCACCGGTTCCTCGGCGTCCTCGCGCTCCTGGTCAGCCTGGTGGCGGCGGCCGGCGTCCTGGTGCCGCTGGCGAACACCGGCTGGGACCTCGACCAGGTCGACACCGGGTTCTGGTTCGCCGTCGCCGTCCCGGTGTTCGGGCTGCTCGGCGCCCTGAAGGCCATGTTCACCGGACCCCGTCGCCGTTAGTCGGCGACGAGCGCGCCCCGGGAGCGGGCGACCTGCACGGCCTGCAGGAGGTCGAGGCGGACGCCGGTCAGCTCGAACGCCGGCCAGTTCACCGAGTCGGTGGAGGCCCCGCGCAGGTCCGAGCCGCGCAGCTTCGCTCCATGCAGCCGCGCGCGGTCGAGGTCGGCGCCGGTGAGGTCGCACTCCCGCAGGTCGGCGTCGGTGAGGTCGGCCTCGCGGAACCGCTGCCCGGACAGGTCCAGGCCGGAGAGGTCGGCCCCGCGCAGCGACGTCCACGACCAGTCGCAGTCGACCGACGTCATCGGCCGCAGGACGGCACCGGGGAACTGCGAGCCGGTGAGCTTGCAGCCGGTCCAGACGACGTCGAACAGCCGCGCCCGGTCGAACCGGCAGGAGAGGAACGCCGACCCGGTGTGCCGGGAGCCGCCCATCCGCACGCCGGTCAGCACGCAGGAGTCGAAGACGCACCGCCGGGTGACCAGCTCCTCCAGCCCGGCGTCGTCGAAGCGGCAGCGGGTGAAGGTGACGCCGTCGAGCTCGGCTCCCCACCAGTCGACCCGGGCGTAGTCCTGGCCCTCGACCTCCGCGCCCGCCTCGGGCGGGCGGACGTGCGGCTTCGGCCCCGTGCAGGGACCTGCCGCGAGCTTGCGAGCGGTGGGGGGCACGGGACCTCCCTCAGTGGGCGAAGTGGCGGGTCCCGGTCAGGTAGACCGGCACGCCCGCCGCCGCCGCCGCGGCGATGACCTCCTCGTCGCGCACCGAGCCGCCCGGCTGGACCACCGCCCGCACCCCGGCCTCCAGCAGCACCTGCAGGCCGTCGGCGAAGGGGAAGAAGGCATCGGAGGCGGCGACCGACCCGGCGGCCCGCTCCCCCGCCCGGGTCACGGCCAGGCGGGCGGCGTCCACCCGGTTGACCTGCCCCATGCCCACCCCGACGGTGGCCTTGTCGTGGGCCAGCAGGATGGCGTTGCTGCGGACCGCGCGGACGCTGCGCCAGGCGAAGACGAGGTCGTCGAGGCCGGCGGCGTCCAGCGGGTCCCCGGTGGCGAGGGTCCAGGTGGTGGGGTCGTCCCCCGGGGCGTCGATCCGGTCCACGACCTGGAGCAGCAGCCCGCCACCGACCGGGCGCAGCTCGGTGGCCGAGCGCGTGTCGTCCGGCAGCCGCAGCAGCCGGATGTTCTTCTTCGCGGTCAGCACCTCGACGGCGTCGCGGGTGAACGACGGCGCGACGACCACCTCGGTGAACACGCCGGCGATCTGCTCGGCCATGGCGAGGTCGACCTCGCGGTTGGCGGCGATCACCCCGCCGAACGCCGAGACCGGGTCGCAGGCGTGCGCCTTGCGGTGCGCGGCGGCGATGTCGGTGCCGACGGCGATCCCGCAGGGGTTGGCGTGCTTGATGATCGCCACGCAGGGGTCGGTGTGGTCGTGCGCGGCCCGCCAGGCGGCGTCGGTGTCGACGTAGTTGTTGTAGGACATCTGCTTGCCGTGCAGCTGCTCGGCGTGCGCGAGCCCGGGCCGCCCGCTGCGGTACAGCGCCGCCTGCTGGTGCGGGTTCTCGCCGTAGCGCAGCACCTCGGCGCGCTCCCAGCTGGCCCCGACCCAGGCCGGGAACACGGTGTCGGTCTCAGGGGCCAGCACGCTGCCCATCCACGACGCGACGGCGATGTCGTAGCTCGCGGTGTGCCGGAACGCGGCGGCGGCCAGCCCCTGCCGCTCGGCCAGCGTGAAGCCCCCGGCGGCGACCGCCGCGAGGACGTCGCCGTAGCGGGCGGGGTCCACGACGACGGCGACCGAGGGGTGGTTCTTGGCCGCGGCCCGCACCATCGCGGGCCCGCCGATGTCGATCTGCTCCACGCACTCGTCCGGCGTCGCACCGGACGCGACCGTCTCGGTGAACGGGTAGAGGTTGACGACCACGAGGTCGAACGGCGCGATGCCGAGCTCGTCGAGCTGCTGCTCGTGCTCGGGCCTGCGGCGGTCGGCGAGGATGCCGGCGTGCACCGCCGGGTGCAGCGTCTTCACCCGGCCGTCCAGGCACTCGGGGAAGCCGGTGACCTGCTCCACCGGCGTGACCGGGACGCCGGCGTCGGCGATCCGCCGTGCGGTCGCGCCGGTGCTCACCAGCTCCACGCCGGCGTCGGCCAGCACGCGGGCCAGCTCCTCGATGCCGGTCTTGTCGTAGACGCCCAGCAGCGCGCGCCGGATCGGGGTGCGGTCGCTCATCGGGGGTCCTCCTCACCGGTGGCCAGTCGCGCCACCGTCTCCACGAGGAGCTCGCGCTCCACGGTCTTGATCCGTTCGTGCAGCCGCGCCTCGTCGTCCCCGGGCAGGACCGGCACCTCGCGCTGGGCGAGCACCGGGCCGGTGTCGACGCCGGCGTCGACCAGGTGCACGGTGCTGCCGGTGACCGGCACCCCCGCGGCCAGCGCGTCCCGGACCGCGTGCGCGCCGGGGAAGGCGGGCAGCAGCGCCGGGTGGGTGTTGATCAGCCGCCCGTCGAAGGCGTCGAGGACGGCGGGGCCGACGATCTTCATGAAGCCCGCCGAGACCACCAGGTCGGGCCGGTGCCCGGCGATCGCCGCGGCCAGCGCGCGGTCCCACGCGGCGCGGTCGGCGTGGTCGTGCAGCCGGCAGGTGAAGGTGGCGACGCCGCGCCGTCGGGCGTGCTCGAGCCCGGCGGCGTCGCGGTCGCTGCCGACCGCGACGACGGTGGCCGGGTAGCCGGGGTCGTCCGTCGCGTCCAGCAGCGCGGCGCACAGCGAGCCGGTGCCCGAGATCAGGACGACGACCCGCGCCCGCGGGGACGGCTCAGGTGCGGGCACGACTGCGACCCTAACCGGGCGGCACCGCCCCTCCCCGGCCGGTCCTCAGCCCCGCGACCGCCAGCGGGACACCACGGCGCCGACCGCCGCGGCGATGCCCGCCTGGGCCGCGACGGCCAGCCCGGTCGCCACCGGAGGGGCGCCCACCTCCGCCAGCCCGCCGTCGCCGAGCGAGCCGCCGGCGACCCAGGCCAGCAGCCCGCACGCGGCACCGAGCAGGACGCCGGCCAGCACGCCCCAGAGCCCGGCCACCACGGGCCCGCCCTGCTCCAGCCGCCGGCCGACGGTTCCGCCGGCCACGAGGCCGGCCAGCGCGGGCACCACCTGGGAGGCGAAGGCCAGCAGCGGCACCGCCTGGGTGTCGGGCAGCGCGGCGAGCAGTGGCAGCGCCGGCACGGCCCCGAGGGTCACGCCGTGCACCGACACCAGCGTGCCGGTGCCGACGACGAAGCCCGGCCCGGCGGCCAGGCCGATCGCGGCGACGGCGGCGTTCGGCAGCAGGAGCGCGCCCAGGGCGATCAGCCCCACCGCCCCGGCTCCCGCTCCGCCCAGGGCCCTCGTCAGCGCGGCGTGGCCCTCGGTGTCGGAGGCCAGGGCGATCGCCACCATGACGAACCCGAGGGCCAGCGCGGCGAGCAGCCCGGCGAGGACGGCCCTCAGCAGCGGCCGGACCGGTTCGGGCAGCCGGCCCAGGGCGGCGTCGAGGAGGCCGGACTCCCGCACCGTGCCCCACCCGGGGGCGAGGAGGGCCAGCACGGCGCCGCCGACGGCGCAGCGCAGCAGGTCGACGTCCGCCCCCGGGGTGTCGACGGCGAGGCCCAGCAGGAGGGTCAGCAGGGTGTGGGTGCCCGTGACGGCGGCGACGACCGCGACCGCGGTCCGCCCGTCGCCGACGTCGTACGCCCGGACGACGCCGCGCGCGGCGCTGGACAGCCCCCAGGCGACGACGAGGGTGAGCAGCAGCGGAGCGAGCACCAGCGGGCCGGAGCCGAGGACGAGACCACCGCCCTGGGCCAGCAGCCAGAGCGCGCCGGCGACGCGTGCCGACTCCGCGACCGGCAGTCCGCCGGCCGGGTCGAGCGTCTGGACCACCACCACGGCCAGACCGAGCCCCAGCAGCCCGAGCACCGACACCGCGACCGCGGCCACGGCGGCGAGGACGGGCGCGCGCCGGCGGGCGGCGCGCGGGTCCCGCCCGGCCAGGCTGAGGCGGGCCAGCAGGGAGGTCACCCCTCCACTCTCCCAAGCCGGCGGCCGGGTTCGCCGTCGCACGCGCCCGTCGGTGCCGACAAAGCCGACGAGGGCCGGCGGCACGCGGCCGCCGGCCCTCGTCGGCCGGGTGCGCCCTGCCGGGCGCCGGTGGATCAGGCGGGGTCGGTGGAGCTCGGCTGGTGGCCGGAGGCCGTCGAGCCGCCGGGCCGGCCGGGGTCGCTCCCGCCGGGCCGACCAGGGGGGAACGGGGGCAGGCGGCGCTCCTGCGGCGCGCCCGACGGCGGCTGCTGGCCGGCGGGCTGCTGGCCCGGAGCCGGCTGCCCGTAGCCCGACTGCTGCCCGTAGCCCGGCTGCTGCCCGTAGCCCGGCTGCCCGTAGCCCTGCTGGCCGTAGGGCTGCGGCGACCCGAACGACGGCGCCCCGTAGGGCGAGCCCTGCGGCGCGCCCGGTGCGCCCTGCCCGAACTGCGGCGCCGGCTGGTTGGCCCACTGGGTGGCGTCGGCCAGCCCACCGGGCAGCGCCGGCCGGTTCGTCAGCTCCGGGAGCAGCGACAGGACGGCGAACACGAGGACGGCCGCCGCGGTGAGGAAACCGAGCAGTGACCAGATGGAGAAGGCCAGGCCGTCCCCGAAGCTGTCCAGCCACCCGAGGAGCGCGAACAGGAAGCCGAGCCCGGCGAGGCCGACGGTGACGAACGACCTCGGGAAGCCGAGGCGGAGGGTGACGACGGCCGGCAGCACGGTCCAGACGGAGGCGAGCAGGAAGAGGAAGAACGCCGTCTTGACCTGGCCGGAACGCCAGCCGCTGAAGCTGAGGTCGGCGCCGAAGAAGAGGTCCTCGAGCTGGTACCAGGGGAAGAACGACAGGATCAGGAAGAGCACGGTCGCGCCGGCGATGACGTAGTCGGCCATCGTCAGCTTCTTCGGGTCGAACCCGACCGAGCCGCCCGTGCCGGCCGGCCGGCCGTACGGGTCCTGCCCGTACGGCTGCTGCCCGTGAGGCGGCTGCCCGTAGGGGGCCTGCTGACCGTAGGTCGGCTGGCCGTAGGTCGGCTGCCCGGCGTCGGGCTGGCCGTACGCAGGTTGCCCGTAGCCGGGCTGCCCGTACGGGGGCTGCTGTCCGTACTGGGACGGCGCGCCGTACCCGGGCTGCTGGCCGTACCCCGGCTGCGCCGGCTGCTGTCCGTATCCCGGCTGCTGGCCGAACCCCGGCTGGCCCGGCTGCTGGCCGAACCCCGGCTGGCCGTACCCGCCCGGCGGGTGCGGCGGCTGACTGGTCATCGCGGGGCTCTCCTCGGTCCTGACGTGATCACTGAGCGCATCCTCGGCAGCGGCCGCGCGCTCCGGCAACCGTGGCACGCCCACTGTCCCCCTTCGTGATGCTGTCGAGTCCGTGAGACGACGCTGCCCGGCGACCTCTCGGAGGTCGCCGGGCAGCGTCGGTGGATCGGTGGATCGGTGGGGCAGCGGCATTCAGGCGGCCAGCTCACGGGGCGCCGTCCGACCGTGCTCCGCTCCCCACTCGCCGGCGCTCCCTGCGATGCTCACGCGGGCGTCAGGCGCCCACGATCTCCCGCATGAGGCGGGCCGTCTCCGACGGGGTCTTCCCCACGCGGACGCCGGCGGCCTCGAGAGCCTCCTGCTTCGCCTGCGCCGTACCGGCCGACCCGGAGACGATCGCGCCGGCGTGGCCCATCGTCTTGCCCTCTGGCGCGGTGAAGCCGGCGACGTAGCCGACGACCGGCTTGGTCACGTTGGCCTTGATGAAGTCGGCGGCCCGCTCCTCGGCGTCGCCGCCGATCTCGCCGATCATCACGATCGCCTCGGTCTCCGGGTCGTCCTGGAACGCCTGGAGGCAGTCGATGTGGGTGGTGCCGATGACGGGGTCACCGCCGATGCCGACGCAGGTGGAGAACCCGATGTCCCGCAGCTCGTACATCATCTGGTAGGTCAGCGTGCCCGACTTGCTGACCAGCCCGATCTTGCCCTGCTTGGTGATGTTGGCCGGGATGATGCCGGCGTTGGAGCGCTCCGGGCTGATCAGGCCGGGGCAGTTCGGGCCGATGATCCGGGTGGAGCCGCCCTGCGCGTGCGCCCAGAAGTAGGTCGAGTCGTGCACCGGGATGCCCTCGGTGATGACCACGGCGAGCCCGATCTGGGCGTCGACGGCCTCGATGACGGCACCCTTGGCACCCGCCGGCGGCACGAAGATGACGGTGACGTCGGCGCCGGTCTCCTTCATCGCCTCGGCGACGGAGCCGAACACCGGGACGGCCGCGCCCTCGAAGTCGACGCTCTGGCCGGCCTTCTTCGGGTTGACGCCACCGACGATCGCCGTGCCCGAGGCCAGCATGCGCTGGGTGTGCTTGCGGCCCTCGGAGCCGGTCATGCCCTGGACGATGACCTTGCTGTTCTCGTTGAGGAAGATCGACATCTCTACTGGTGTCCTGTCGTCTCGGGGGTTCAGGCGGCGGCGAGCTCGGCGGCCCGGCGCGCAGCGCCGTCCATCGTGTCCACGACGGTCACCAGCGGGTGGTTGGCCTCGGCGAGGATCCGCCGGCCCTCCTCGACGTTGTTGCCGTCGAGCCGGACGACGAGCGGCTTGGTCGCCTCGTCGCCGAGGAGCTGCAGGGCGGTGACGATGCCGTTGGCGACGGCGTCACAGGCGGTGATGCCGCCGAAGACGTTGACGAACACGCTCTTCACCGCGGGGTCGGACAGGATGATGTGCAGCCCGTTGGCCATGACCTCGGCCGAGGCGCCGCCACCGATGTCGAGGAAGTTGGCCGGCCGCACCCCGCCGAACTCCTCGCCGGCGTACGCGACGACGTCCAGGGTGCTCATGACCAGGCCGGCACCGTTGCCGATGATGCCGACCTCGCCCTCGAGCTTGACGTAGTTGAGGTCCTTCTCCTTGGCCGCGGCCTCCAGCGGGTCCGCCGAGGCGACGTCCTCGAGCGCGGCGTGGCTCTCGTGCCGGAAGCCGGCGTTCTCGTCGAGGGTGACCTTCGCGTCGAGCGCGAGGACGGTGCCGTCGGGCGCCTTGGCCAGCGGGTTGACCTCGACCAGCGTGGCGTCCTCCTTGGCGAAGACGTCCCACAGCTGGACGGCGATGGCGATCACCTGGTCGCGGACCTCGGCCGGGAAGCCCGCGGCGTCCACGATCTCGGCGGCCTTGGCGGTGTCCACGCCGACCGTGGCGTCGACGGGGATGCGGGCGAGGGCCTCCGGGCGCTCGACGGCGAGCTGCTCGATCTCCATGCCGCCCTCGACGCTGGCCATGGCCAGGAAGGTGCGGTTGGCGCGGTCGAGCAGGTAGGAGAAGTAGTACTCCTCGGCGATGTCACTGGCCTGGGCGACCATCACGCGGTGGGTGATGTGGCCCTTGATGTCCAGCCCGAGGATGTCCTGGGCGCGGGCCCGCGCCTCGTCGGCGTCGGCGGCGAGCTTCACGCCGCCGGCCTTGCCGCGGCCCCCGGTCTTGACCTGTGCCTTGACGACGACGGTCTGCCCGATCTCGCGGGCGATCGCCTCCGCCTGCTCCGGCGTCTCGGCGACGCCACCGGGCAGCACCGGGACGCCGTGGGACGCCAGGAGGTCACGGGCCTGGTATTCGAAGAGATCCACGAACAGGCACCGTAGCCCGCACCGGACCGCCTCGTCCCACCGGCTCCGGCAGGTATGGGGCGCATCACACCCCGGCGCCACCCCGATTCCGCAGACCAGAAGGGAGCCGCCGCACCGGGCGTCAGCGGCCGCCGGCGGCCTCCCCGGCGACCGGCGCCGACCGGCGCAACCGCCACGCCAGCACGGTCAGGACGCCGTACCCGACGCCGGCCAGGAGCAGCCCGACGCCGGGCAACGTCCACTCCAGCTCGTCGGAGACGGCGGCGTCCCGCAGCCCGGCCAGCCCGAGCGACAGGACGACGACGGCGATCGCCAGCAGGCCGCCGACCGCTGCCAGCCGCGGCCGCAGCGAGGGCGCGAGCACCGAGCACAGGACGATCGCCCCGGCCAGCAGCAGGCCGCCGAGCAGCGCCAGGCCCGGACGCTCGAGCAGCCCCTGCGCGCCCGCCTGCTCCACGACCTCCTGGATCCCGGTCGCCGGGTCGGTGACCACCCGGTCGGGCAGGTCGGCGGCCGGCAGCACCAGGCACAGCACCGTCCCGACGCCGAGCAGGACGGCGGCACCGGCCAGGCCCGGCCGGGCGGGGTCGAGCGACCCGCCGTCCTCCATGACCGTGCGCCCCCACGACGCGGCGGCCAGCGCCCCGGCCAGCACGGTGAGGCCGAGCGCGACGACGCCGAGCACCCAGCCGGGGCCGATCTCCACGGAACTGGTGAGCACGCGCCGGCCGAGGAGCACCTCGAGGCCCGGCCGGGCGGTCGAGGAACTCGCCCGGTAGACCTCGATGAGCAGCAGCCCCAGCGCCAGCGCTCCGGCCACGCCGGCGTAGGCCTGCCCGAACCGGGGCACCCGGCCGGCCGCGAGGACCCCGCCGACGGCCGCTCCGGCCACCGGCAGCAGCAGTCCCACGAGGACGCCACCCACCCCGCGCGCCTGGCTCAGCTCCTCCCCGCCGACCACCAGGTAGGTCGGGAAGACGGCGACCGATCCGGCCAGAGCGGCCAGGACGAGCAGCACCCCGGACAACCGCGCGCCCAGCGGGGCCGCGCCGACCACCAGCCCGTCGGCGGGGCGCGGGGTCTGCGCGGGCCCCGCCACGGGCCGGCGGGGCGCGGTCCGGCGGGCCGCCGCCGTGCGGGAACGGCCGGCGCCCCCCTGGTCGCTGTCGCGCCGCCGCGTGGAGCCATCGCGGGTGGCCACGGTTCCCCCTTCGTCGATCAGGTCACGAACCGGCCTCGATCCGGGCCAGGCCGGTCACGCTTGTGTGACGGCCGCCACACCAGGGCATTACCTTCGCGTGAACTGGGCACCGTCCAGGTGCCCCCGCCCATGGCGGGACCGCCGATCCCGGGACTTCCCGGCACCGAGAACGGGGAGGACCGGCCATGCGCCCGACCAGCGTCCCGGGACCTGCCCCAGACTCGCACACCGGCAGCCCTGCCCCGGGAACGCCACGGTGCGGGCTGCGGACCCTGGTCACCCGCACCGCGCTGACCGGCGGGATCACCGAACTGGCGCTCGTCGGCGCACACATGCTCATGTACCCGCTGGGCACCCGGACCGACCGACTGCGGCCCGATCCCCGCCGCCGGCCGGGCGAGCAGTCGCCCGCCGTCCGCGCCCTGTTCGCCGCCGACCCGCTCGCCGCCCGCATCCCCGTCGTCCTCGTGCACGGCCTGGTCGACAACCACTCGGTGTTCGCCGTGATGCGCCGCAGCCTCCGCCGTCGGGGCTTCGCCCACGTCTGCTCCTGGAACTACAGCCCGCTGCTCACCGACGTCGCCCGCGGCGCCGCCGCCCTCGGCCGGCACCTCGAGCAGATCTGCGAGCAGACCGGGCACGACCGCGTCCACGTCGTCGGGCACAGCCTCGGCGGCCTCATCGCCCGCTACCACGTGCAGCGGCAGGGCGGGGACCAGCGGGTGGAGTCCCTGGTGACGCTGGGCACGCCGCACCAGGGCACGGTGCTGGCCCACCTCCTCCCCACCCCGCTGGTACGCCAGCTCCGCCCCGGGTCCCCTGTGATCCGCGAGCTGGCCGAGCCGGCACCGGGCGTACGGACACCGGTCACCGCGATCTACAGCGACCTCGACCAGGTGGTGCTCCCGACCGGCGCCGCCCGCTGCGACCACCCGGACCTGCACGCGCGCAACGTCCTGGTCCGCGGGGTCGGCCACATGTCCCTGCCGTTCCACCGCACCGTCCTCGACGAGGTCGCGGTCACCCTGGCCGGACGGCGCCGCACCGACCGCCCCCTCCCCGCCCCGGCCGCCGTCGCCTGAACGCACCCCCGAGATCCCGCACCGGACGACCGGCGCGGGATCTCGTCGTGCGCCCGGTTCCACATCCTGCGAGTCCCACGCGCCTCACCGGTTGCAGACAAAGCGACACGGAGTGTCGTAGACCGGCGTCGACCTGACTCATCGTTACGGTCCGATCACGGCGCCGGTACCAACCGGCGGGTGTCGCAGTCCGGGCACCTCCGCCGCCGTCGCTCCCCCGACGGTCTGCCCCAGGGCATCCGGTCGGGAGGGTCGCTTCCGAAGGAGGTGCTCCGTGACTCGCCAGCCAGCGCTGCTCGAGCGACCGGGGACCGACCGCGAGCCGGCCGCTCCCGTCCTCCCCCGGCCGCGCGCCGTCCCCGCCGCGGAGACCACCGGCAGCCTCCCCGCCGCGGCCGTCCCCGCCCCCGCCGACGGCGACGCGGACGCCGTGGCCGCGCCGGCAGCGAAGCGCCGCCGGCGCGTG
>NZ_JALPKQ010000033.1:0-63281 GCF_051383655.1 Geodermatophilus sp. CPCC 205761 | reverse complement strand
CGCCCGCGCGCCGGCGCCGGGACAGCCCGCGCGACCGGCGCCGCCGGCTGCTGCTGCGCGCCGGTGCCGGCCTGGCCGCGGTCCTGGTGCTCGTCTGGCTGCTGTGGGCGAGCCCCGTGCTCGCCGTCTCCGAGGTCCGGGTCGACGGCGCGGGCTCCCTCACCGCGGACGAGGTGATCGAGGTGGCCGGGGTCGCGGAGGGCACGCCCCTGCTGCGGGTGGACGTCGACGCCGCCCGGGCACGGGTCGCCCGGCTGCCGCAGGTCGCCTCGGTGGAGGTCACCCGCGGCTGGCCGCGCAGCGTCGTCATCACCGTGGTCGAGCGGGTCCCGGTCGCCGTCGTCGACGAGGCCGGCAGCCGCACCCTGGTCGACGCCGGCGGCGTGCTCTTCGACACGGTGACCGGTCCGCCGCCGGTCGGCGTCGTCCCGCTGGAGGTCGCCGACCCCGGTCCCGACGACCGCGCCACGCGCGCCGTCCTCGCCGCGCTGGTGGCGCTGCCGGCCGACGTCCGCGCGGGGGTCCTCTCGGCCACGGCCACCTCGGCCGAGGACGTCACCCTCACCCTCGTGGACGGCACCACGGTGCTGTGGGGGAGCGCGGAGGAGGCCGGGGACAAGGCCGCCGCGCTCGTCGCCCTGCTCGGCCAGCTCGCCGCCGGGACGCTCGAGCCCGCGGACACCATCGACGTCAGCGCGCCCTCGGCGGTGGTCCTCCGCTGAACGGCGGGGAAGGCTGTCCCCGTGACGTCCTCGCCGATCAGCCGGTTCCCCGTCCCGACCGCCGACGAGCTCGCCCCGGAGCTGCGCGAGCGCTACGCCGACGTCGAGGAGCGCTCGGGTTTCCTGCCCAACGTCTTCGGCGCGCTGGCCTGGCGGCCGGCCGAGGCCGCGGCGTTCTTCGCCCTGCACGACGCGCTCATGGACAAGGAGACCCCCGGCCTGTCGAAGGCCGAGCGTGAGCTGATCGTGGTCGCCACCAGCGCGGCCAACGACTGCCTCTACTGCGTCGTCGCGCACGGTGCGATCGCCCGCATCCGCGCCCGGGACCCGCACATCGCCGACCAGGTGGCCGTCGACTGGCGCAAGGCGCCGCTGCCGGACCGGGTGCACGCCGTCCTCGACGTGGCCGTGCGCCTCGCCGTGCGACCGGCCGAGGTGACGGCGGCCGACCTGGACCGGCTGCGCGGGCACGGCCTGACGGAGGACGACGTGTGGGACGTCGGCGCGATCGTGTCGTTGTTCGCGCTGTCGAACCGGCTCGCGCACTGGGCGGCCATCCCGCCGAACGACGAGTTCTACCTCATGGGCCGCATCCCGCGGCAGTGAGCGGTCCGGGCGCCGGCCGTGCTCGCACACGGTGGCCCCCCGGCTCCGCAGCGGCGTCCTGACCAGCCCGAACCGACACGCGCGGCTCCACGACACGCCCGACGCGCAGCATCACTTTTCCGAGTTCCGAGGACCCGGCGTGTCCCGGCCATCAACCACCACATGAGACGTTCACGGCGCGGGTCGTCACTGTCAGTGGTGTCTGAGTGACCACTGGGTCCGGTGGGATCGGTGCGAAGCCGCCGGCCCGACACGCCGGTCCCGGGAGGGTGCTTGTAGGGCGTGCGGCGGCCCACCTAACTTCAGCCGCGTCGACCCAGTTGACATAACTATAAGGCTTTACTTGAGGATGAGGGTCGAGGTCGGGAGCCCCAACATGACACCTCCGCACAACTACCTCGCGGTCATCAAGGTCGTCGGCATCGGCGGCGGCGGTGTGAACGCGGTGAACCGGATGATCGAGGTCGGCCTCAAGGGGGTCGAGTTCATCGCCATCAACACCGACGCGCAGGCGCTGCTGATGAGCGACGCCGACGTCAAGCTCGACGTCGGTCGCGAGCTGACCCGCGGGCTGGGCGCCGGCGCCCAGCCCGACGTCGGGCGGCAGGCCGCCGAGGACCACCGCGAGGAGATCGAAGAGGTGCTCAAGGGCGCCGACATGGTCTTCGTGACGGCGGGCGAGGGTGGTGGCACCGGCACCGGCGGCGCGCCCGTCGTCGCCTCGATCGCGCGCAAGCTCGGCGCCCTCACCATCGGCGTGGTCACCCGTCCGTTCTCCTTCGAGGGCAAGCGGCGGGCCGTGCAGGCCGAGTCGGGCATCGAGGAGCTGCGCAACGAGTGCGACACGCTCATCGTCATCCCCAACGACCGGCTGCTGCAGCTCGGTGACCGGAACGTCAGCGTCATGGACGCCTTCCGCACCGCCGACCAGGTGCTGCTCTCCGGTGTCCAGGGCATCACCGACCTGATCACCACGCCCGGCCTGATCAACCTGGACTTCGCCGACGTCAAGTCGGTCATGTCCGGCGCGGGCTCGGCGCTGATGGGCATCGGCAGCGCGCGCGGGGACAACCGGGCGCTGCTGGCCGCGGAGCAGGCGATCGCCAGCCCGCTGCTGGAGGCCTCGATGGAGGGCGCCCACGGCGTCCTGCTGTCGATCTCCGGTGGCTCGGACCTGGGCCTGTTCGAGATCAACGAGGCCGCCTCGCTGGTGTCGGACGCCGCGCACGCCGACGCCAACATCATCTTCGGTGCCGTGATCGACGACGCCCTGGGTGACGAGGTGCGGGTCACCGTCATCGCCGCGGGCTTCGACGGCGGCAAGCCGAGCGACCGGAAGAACGCGGGCACGACGTCGCTGCCGACGGCGCCCCCCGTGGCCCCGCCGGTCACCTCCCGGATGCCGATGCACCCGCAGCCGGTGACCGCGGCCTCGCCGGCGCCCACCGGCGAGCGCCTGGTCGGCTCCGCGTCGACCCCGCCGGCGTCGTTGCCGTCCACCTCGCAGATGCCGCAGCGCCCGGCGGTCGGCGGCGGCATCACCGTGCCCCCGCTCCCGCCGGTCCCGAGCTCCGGCTCGGGCGGCGCCCGCCGGCCGCTGTCGAGCGAGGACTTCGAGGAGGAGCTCGACATCCCGGAGTTCCTCCGCCAGTAGGAGGAGCCCCGTGACCTCGTCACCGGCCGCCCCGCAGGCGGTGCGACCCCGACGGGTCGTCACCGACCGGCGGGGCGGCCGGTCCCGTTCGCCCTACGAGTCGTTCAACCTCGGCGGACACGTCGGTGACGACCCAGCCGACGTCGCCGCCAACCGGGACCGCCTGGCCCGCGAGCTGGGCGTGGACACGTCCCGGCTGGTCTGGATGGACCAGGTGCACGGGACGGGCGTGGCGGTGGTGGACGGCCCACCCGACGGGCCGCTGCCGGCCACCGACGCCCTCGTCACCCGGACGCCCGGCCTCGTGCTGTGCGCCCTCGTGGCCGACTGCGTGCCGGTCCTGATGGCCGATCCCGCAGCGGGGGTGGTGGCCGCCGTGCACGCCGGCCGGGAGGGCGTCCGGCAGGGCGTCGTCCCCGCGGCACTGGCCGCGATGCGGGGGCTGGGCAGCCGGCCGGCCGACGTCACCGCGCTGCTCGGCCCGGCCGTCTGCGGCGCCTGCTACGAGGTGCCACGGGCCATGCAGGCCGAGGTGGCCCGGGTGGCGCCGGCGGCGGCGGTCCGGACCCGCCGGGGGACACCCGGGCTGGACCTGCGCGCCGGGCTGGCCGAGGTGCTCCGCGGCGCGGGCGTCGGCCAGGTGGTGCACGACCCGCGGTGCACCGTCGAGGACCGCTTCCTGTTCTCCCACCGGCGCGACGGCGTGACGGGCCGCCAGGCGGGCGTGGTCTGGCTCGGGTGATCCGGCGATCGGGGAGGATCGGCGCATGACCTCCCCGGCGGACCGGCTGCGCGCGGTGCGGGCCCGCATCGACGCCGCGGCACGGGCGGCCGGCCGCGACCCCGCCTCCGTCGGGCTGCTCGCGGTGAGCAAGACCTGGCCCGCCGCGGCGGTCCGCGGGCTGGCCGCGCTGGGGCAGGCCGACTTCGGCGAGAACCGGGCCCAGGAGCTCGTCACCAAGGCCGCGGAGCTGACCGACCTCCCGCTCCGCTGGCACTTCGTGGGCCAGCTGCAGCGCAACAAGGCCGCCGCCGTCGCCCGCCTGGGCGCGGTGGTGCACTCGGTCGACCGGCTCCCGCTCGCCCGGGCCCTCGGCCGGGCCGGCGCCGAGGCCGGGCACGCCGTCGAGGTCTTCCTCCAGGTCGATCTCGGCGGGCCGGAGGGGGAGCTGGCGGCCCGGGGCGGCGCCGACCCCGACGCCGTTCCCGGGCTGGCCGACGCGGTCGCGGTCGAGGAGGGCCTGCGGCTCCGCGGCCTCATGGCGGTGGCCCCCCGGGACGTCGAGCCGGGACCGGCGTTCGCCCGCCTGGCCACCCTGGCCGACCGTGTGCGGGCCGACCACCCGGAGGCCGGCGAGATCTCGGCGGGGATGAGCGCGGACCTCGAGGAGGCGATCGCGGCCGGCAGCACACTCGTGCGTGTCGGAACTGCCGTCTTCGGGGAGCGCCCCCTACCCTCCCCAGAGGACGAGTCACACCAGTCACACGGGTCCCACGAACCCGGGTGACCGACGCGCTGTTCACCAGAGGGGGAGGGCTGATGGCCGGAGCCATGCGGAAGATGGGCATCTACCTCGGGCTCGTCGAGGACGACGACGCTCGCGCCTACGGCCGGTACGACGCCCGGCAGGCCGACTACGACCGGCACGACGACCGTCGTCCGGACGACCGCCGGCTCGACGACCGCCGCTACGGCCGGTACGCCTCGGACGACGCGTACGACGACCCCTACGACGCCGGCGACCGCTACGCCACCGACTACCGCGCCGACGACTACGAGGCCGACCTCGAGCCCGAGCTGCCGGCGCCGGACCCCGAGCCGGTGGCCCTGCCCCGCCGCACCACCGCCGGCGCGGGCCGGAACATCGGCCTCGCCCCCTCGGTGGGCGCCGACCGCTCCACGCGCCTCGGTGGCACCGCCGGCGCCGGTATCGGCGGTTCGGCCGGTGCCGGGCTCGGCAGCGCGTCCACGCCCGGGATCGGCAGCACGTCCACGCCCGGCCTCGGCGGTGGCTCGTCCGCCTCGGGCGCCGCGGGTCTCGCCGTCCGCGAGCCGGTGGCCGCGACCCCGGAGCCGACCCCCGCGCCGGCCCCCGCCCCGGCGCCGAAGCCCTACCGGATCACCACGCTGCACCCGCGCACGTACAACGAGGCCCGCCAGATCGGCGAGAACTTCCGCGACGGGATGCCGGTCATCATGAACCTCACCGAGATGAACGACGCCGACGCGAAGCGCCTCGTCGACTTCGCTGCAGGTCTGTCCTTCGGTCTGCGCGGTAGTATCGAGCGCGTCACGAACAAGGTGTTCCTGCTCAGCCCGAGGGACGTCGACGTGACGGCCGAGGACAAGGCGCGGATCCGCGAAGGCGGGTTCCTCAGCCAGCCCTGAGGCCGACGGCAGGAGTGGACCCGGCACGCGGAGTGCCCTGAACGAACGAGGACCGTGGCTCTCTTCTGGCAGATCGTCTCATCGGTGCTGCTCGTCTTCCTCGTCCTGCTCTTCGCACGGTTCGTCGTCGACTGGGTCATGGTGCTGGCGCGCAGCTGGCGGCCGTCGGGGCTGGTGGCGGCGGGTCTCGAGGTCGTCTACGCCACGACCGACCCGCCCCTCAAGGCCATTCGGAAGGTCATCCCGCCCCTGAACCTGGGCACCATCCGGCTGGACCTCGGGTTTATGGTGCTCCTGATCGCCGTGTACATCCTGAAGGGGATCGTGGACAGCCTCGCACGGGGCGCCGTGTGACCGCTGAGTCCCCTGAGGACGGCGTCACCGGGGGCCGGGTGTGGTCCGCCGTCGCTCGTCCGAGAACGTCCCTGTTCCCGCAGTCCGACCCGAGGTGACCCCGATGCCACTCACGCCTGCCGACGTGCACAACGTCGTCTTCAAGAAGCCTCCGATCGGCAAACGCGGCTACGACGAGGACGAGGTCGACGCGTTCCTCGACGTGGTGGAGGCCGAGCTGGCCCGGCTGATCGAGGAGAACAACGAGCTCCGCGCCGGTTCGGCCACCGGCCGCACGCCGCGCGCCGAGAGCGTCGAGGCGCCGGCCCCCGCGGCCGCCCCGCCGCCGCCTCCGCCCGCCCCGCGGGAGGACGACAGCGCCCGCGCCTCGCGGATGCTGGCCCTGGCCACCGAGACCGCGGACCGGTACGTCAACGAGGCCAAGGCGCAGGCCGACCAGATGGTCGTGTCCGCCAAGACCAACAGCGAGCGCATGGTCACCGACGCGCGGGCCAAGAGCGAGCAGATGGTCAGCGAGGCGAAGATGCGCGCCGACTCGATGGTCAACGACGCCCGCACCCGGTCGGAGACGATGGAGCGCGAGGCCCGCGCCAAGGCCGCGGCCCTCGACCAGGACGCCGAGCGCCGGCACACCGAGGTCATGGGCACGCTCGAGGAGAAGAAGAGCAGCCTGGAGCGCAAGATCGAGGAGCTGCGCACCTTCGAGCGCGAGTACCGCACCCGGCTGCGGTCCTACCTCGAGTCGCACCTGCGCGACCTGGACAGCCGCGGCTCGGCCGAGCCGGCGTCCAACAGCCGGCAGAACCAGCACGCCCCGGCCTGACGAACGGCCTGACGTGAGAGGGGCCCCCGGACGATCCGTCCGGGGGCCGCTCTCGCGTTCGCGCGGCTAGTCCGTCGCGCGGGCCAGCCAGAAGCGCGACCCGCCGGGCCCCTCGAGGCCGGCGCCGGAGCCCGCGGTGCCGGCGTGCACCCGCACCGCCAGCACCTCGGCAGCGACCTGGTCGGCCTGCTCGCGGAGCGCCTCGGCCATGGGGTCGGTGGAGTCCTCGGCGGTCCACCACAGCTCGATCCGGTCGCTGACGGCCAGACCGCTGCTCTTGCGGGCCTCCTGCACCAGCCGGACGGCCTCGCGCACCAGCCCGGCCCGCTCCAGCTCCGGGGTGAGCTGGAGGTCCAGCGCCACGGTGAGCCCGCCGCCGCTGGCGACCGTCCAGCCCTCGCGCGGGGTCTCGGTGACGACCAGGTCGCCCTCCTCCAGCGGCACCGGGGCGCCGTCGACCTCGACGGTGGCGGTGCCCGCCCGGTAGGCGGCGACCAGGGCGGCCGGGTCGGCCGCAGCGACCGCCTTGGCGACGGCCTGCACCTGCTTGCCCAGCCGCCGGCCGACCGCGCGGAAGTCGATCTTCACGCTGACGTCGACGAGGTCGCCGCCGACCGCGGAGAGGTCGAGCAGCCCCTGGACGTTCAGCTCGTCGGCGATCTCGGCGACCAGCTCGCCGGGCAGCGCCGACCAGCCGGGGGCGGCGACGACGGCGCGGGCCAGCGGCTGGCGGGTGCGCACCTTGGCCGACGTCCGGGCGGAACGGCCCAGCTCGACCAGCCGGCGCACCAGAGCCACCTGCGCCACCAGCTCGTCGTCCCGCGCCCCGGCGTCCACCAGCGGCCACGAGGTGAGGTGGACGCTGTCGACCGCGTCGGGCACGCCCGGGGCGACCGCCCGGGCCCACACCTCCTCGGTGACGAACGGGGTGAACGGCGCCATCAGCCGGGTCAGCCCGTCGAGCACCTCGTGCAGCGTGGCCAGGGCGGCGGCGTCGCCGTCCCAGAACCGGCGCCGCGAGCGGCGCACGTACCAGTTGGAGAGGTCGTCGACGAACTCGGCGAGCAGGCGTCCGGCGCCCTGGGTGTCGAAGTCCTCGAGGGCGGTGGTGACCCCCTCGGTCACCGCAGCCAGCTCGGCCAGCGCCCAGCGGTCGAGCAGCGGCCGCTCGGCCCGCGCGGGGGCCGGCGTCGAGCGCGGGTCCCAGCCGTTCGTGTCGGCGTACAGGGTGAAGAAGCTCGCGGTGTTCCAGTAGGTGAGCAGCACCTTGCGGACCACCTCGGACAGCGTCTCGTGGCCCACCCGGCGCGCCGACCACGGCGAGCCGCCGGCCAGCATGAACCAGCGGACGGCGTCGGCGCCGTGCCGGTCCATGAGCGGGATCGGCTCGAGGATGTTGCCCAGGTGCTTGCTCATCTTCCGGCCGTCCTCGGCCAGGATGTGGCCCAGGCACAGCACGTTCTCGTACGAGCTCCGGTCGAACACCAGCGTGCCCACGGCCATCAGCGAGTAGAACCAGCCGCGGGTCTGGTCGATCGCCTCGCAGATGAACTGCGCCGGGTAGGCCGCCTCGAACTCCGCCTGGTTCCGGTACGGCGCGCCCCACTGGGCGAAGGGCATGGCCCCGGAGTCGTACCAGGCGTCGATCACCTGCGGCACCCGCCGGAAGGTGCCCTCCTCGCCGGGGAGCGTGAAGGTGACGTCGTCGATGAACGGCCGGTGCGGGTCGAGGTCGGACAGGTCGCGCCCGGACAGCTCCGACAGCTCGGCCAGCGACCCCACCGCCACCACGCGCGACGGGTCGGCGTCGTTGCGCCAGATCGGCAGCGGCGTGCCCCAGTACCGGTCCCGGGACAGCGCCCAGTCGACGTTGTTGCGCAGCCAGTCGCCGTAGCGGCCCCACTGGATGTGCTCCGGGTGCCAGTGCGTCTTCTCGTTCTCGGCGAGCAGCTGGTCCTTCACCGCGCTCGTCCGGATGTACCAGGAGGGCTGCGCGTAGTACATGAGCGGCGTGTGGCAGCGCCAGCAGTGCGGGTAGCTGTGCTCGTACCGCTGCTCGCGCCACAGCACACCGCGGTGCTCGAGGTCGACGAGCAGCTCGTCGTCGGCCGCCTTGAAGAACCGGCCGCCGACCAGCCGGACCTCGCGCAGGAAGTGCCCGGACGGGTCGATCGGGTTGACCACGGGCAGCCCGTAGGCGCGGCACACGGCGAGGTCGTCGGCGCCGAAGGCGGGGGACTGGTGCACCAGGCCGGTGCCGTCCTCGGTGGTCACGTAGTCGGCCAGGACGACGAAGTGCGCGTCGACCGGACCGCCGTCGGGGCCCTCGGGGAAGTCGACCAGCTCGAACGGCCGCTGGTAGTGCACCCGCTCCCACTCCCGGCCGGTGGTGCGGGCCAGCACCTCGACGTCGTCGGTGTCGCCGAAGACGGCACCCAGCAGCGGCTCGGCCACGACCAGGGTGTCGTCGCCGCGCCGTGCCACGACGTAGGGGACGTCCGGGTGGACGGCGACCGCGGTGTTGGACGGCAGCGTCCACGGCGTCGTCGTCCAGATCAGCAGGTCGGCCTTGCCGGCCCACTCGCCGCTGGTGACCGGCAGCCGCACGTAGACCGAGGGATCGGTGATCGACTCGTACCCCTGGGCGACCTCGTGGTCGGACAGGCCGGTGCCGCACCGGGGGCAGTAGGGGGCGACCCGGTGGTCCTCGACCAGCAGGCCCTTCTCGAAGACCTGCTTGAGCGACCACCAGACGCTCTCGATGTAGGCCGGGTCCATCGTCCAGTAGGCCGTGGACATGTCGACCCAGTAGCCCATCCGGCGGGTCAGGCCCGTGAACGCGTCGACGTGCCGCTCGACGGACTCCCGGCAGCGGGCGTTGAACTCGGCGATGCCGTAGCGCTCGATGTCGGGCTTCCCGGCGAAGCCCAGCTCCTGCTCGACGGCGATCTCGACCGGCAGGCCGTGGCAGTCCCACCCGGCGCGACGGGGCACGTGCCAGCCCTGCATCGTCTTGAACCGCGGGAACACGTCCTTGAAGACACGGGCCTCGATGTGGTGGGTGCCGGGGCGGCCGTTGGCGGTCGGCGGGCCCTCGTAGAAGTTCCACTGCGGCTTGCCGGCCGAGGTGTCTAGCGTGCGCGCGAAGACCTTCTCCGCCTCCCAGCGGCCCAGGATCTCCTGCTCGAGGGCGGGCAGGTCGACCTGAGGGGGCAGTGCGCGGAAGGGGCCTGGAGAACTCACGCCGTCCATCATCCCCGAGGCCCGCGGGGGACCGGCGGCGGTGCCCGACCCCGGTCCGCAGCCGGAGGTCACGGGCGCGCGACCGGCGTACGGGAGACTGCGGAGGTGGACAGGGCCCCGCGGTGAACACGACCGTCACCGTCGGGCTCGCGGCCGGGGCGCTGGTCGTCCTCGTGGCGGCGGTCGCGCTGCGGCTGGCCGACCGGCTGGGGCTGCCCAGCCTGCTGATCTACCTGGCCCTCGGCATTGCGCTCGGCGAGAACGGCGTGGGCGTCGACTTCGAGGACGTGCAGCTCACCTCCACCCTCGGCGTCGCGGCGCTGGTGGTCATCCTCGCCGAGGGCGGTCTCACCACCCGGTGGCACGACGTCCGGCGGGCGATCGGGCCGGGGGTGTCCCTGGCCACGATCGGCGTCCTGGTGAGCGTGGGCGTCACGGCGGGCATCACGGTCTGGCTGCTCGACTTCCCCTGGGCCTTCGCCCTGCTGCTCGGCGCGGTCATCGGGTCGACCGACGCCGCCGCCGTGTTCGCCGCCCTGCGCCGGCTGCCCCTCCCGCGCCGGCTGGCCGCGTCGATCGAGGCCGAGAGCGGGCTCAACGACGCCCCGGCGATCCTGCTGGTGACGGCGCTCTCGGCCTACCTCACCGGCGCCGAGGCGCACGCCTGGTGGCTGGTGGCGCTGGAGATCGTGGTGGAGCTGGTCGGTGGGGCGGCCATCGGCGCGGCCGTCGGGCTCGGCGGTGCGGAGCTGCTGCGCCGGGTGGCCCTCCCGCTCGCCGGCTTCTACCCGCTGGCGACCCTCGCGCTGTGCGTGCTGGCGTTCTCCGCGGCGTCCCTGGCGCACACCTCCGGCTTCGTCGCGGTCTACCTGGCCGGGGTCGCGCTCGGCAACGCCGCGCTGCCGCACCGCTCGGCGAGCATCGGCTTCGCCGAGGGCATGGCCTCGCTGGCGCAGATCGGGCTGTTCGTGATGCTCGGGCTGCTGGCGTCGCCGACCCGGCTGGACGAGGCCCTGCTGCCGGCGCTCCTCGTCGGCGGGGCGCTGCTGCTGGTGGCCCGGCCGCTGTCGGTGCTGGCCAGCCTCGTGTGGTTCCGCATGCCGCTGTCGCAGCAGGCGTTCATCTCGTGGGCCGGGCTGCGCGGCGCGGTCCCGATCGTCCTGGCGACCTTCCCGGTCGCCGCCGGTGTGCCGGACGCCCTGGTCATCTTCGACACCGTCTTCGTGCTGGTCGTCGTCTTCACCCTGATCCAGGGCTGGTCGCTGCCCTGGGTGGCGCGGCGGCTGGGCATCGCCGCGCCGGTGACCCCGCGGGACGTCGACGTCGAGTCCGCGCCGCTGGACGAGCTGGACGCCGACCTGCTCCAGGTGACCGTGCCCGCCGGGTCCCGGCTGCACGGCGTCTACCTCCCGGAGCTGCGCCTGCCCGACGACGCCGCCGTGGTCCTCATCGTCCGCGACGGCCGGCCGTTCGTGCCCGACGCGAGCACCCGCCTGATGCGCGGCGACCAGGCGCTGCTGGTGTCGGCGCGGCGGTCCCGGCTGGAGGCCGAGCGACGGCTGCGGGCGGTCAGCCGCGCCGGCCGGCTGGCCAGCTGGCGCGGCGAGACCGGCGGCGCCACCGAGATCGACTGAGGGGCAGACATGGCCATCTCTGCCCCTCGGTCGGGTCAGCCGTTGAGCTCGAGGGTCTGCATCGTCTCCGCGCGGACCTCGGCCAGCAGCGCCGGGTCGTCGACCAGCCGGCGGCCGTAGGAGGGGATCGCCTCCTGCAGCGACGGCCGCCAGGCGTCGATCCGGTCCGGGAAGCAGCGCTCGAGCACGGTCAGCATCGCCGAGACCGCCGTCGAGGCGCCGGGGGAGGCGCCCAGCAGGCCGGCGATGGTGCCCTCGCCGCCGACGACCAGCTCGGTGCCGAACTGCAGCACCGGGTGGCCGGCGGCGTCGCGCTTGATGACCTGCACCCGCTGTCCCGCGGTGATGAGCTCCCAGTCGGCCGCCTCGGCCTCGGGCACGAACTCGGTCAGCGTGTTGTGCCGCGACCTGCCGCCCTTGAGCAGCTCGGTGATCAGGTACCGGGTCAGCGGCACGTTGTCCTTGGCCACGCCCAGCATCGAGCCGAGGTTGTGGCCGCGGACCGAGCGGGGCAGGTCGAACAGCGAGCCGGCCTTGAGGAACTTGGGGGAGAAGCCGGCGTAGGGGCCGAACAGCAGCGAGTGGTCGCCGTCGATCAGCCGCAGGTCCAGGTGCGGCACCGACATCGGCGGCGCGCCGACGGCGGCCTGCCCGTAGACCTTCGCCTGGTGCGCCGACACCAGCTCGGGCGAGCCGGTGCGCAGGAACTTGCCGCTGACCGGGAAGCCGCCGAAGCCGCGGATCTCGGGGATGCCGGCCCGCTGCAGCAGCGGCAGCGCGCCGCCGCCGGCCCCGACGAAGAGGAAGCGGGTGCGCACGGTGCGCTCCTCGCCGGTGAGCGCGTCGGTGATCGTGACCGTCCAGCGGCCGTCGGTGCGGCGCTCCACGCCGGTGACCCGCTGGTGCACGTGCACGTGCACGCCGCGCTCCTCGGCCGCCTCGATCAGCAGCCGGGTCAGCGCGCCGAAGTCCACGTCGGTGCCGGCGGACGAGCGGGTGGCCGCGACGACCTCGCCGGCGGGGCGGCCGGCCATCATCAGCGGCAGCCACCCGGCCAGCTCGGTGGCGTCGTCGGTGTACTCCAGGCCGGCGAACAGCGGGGAGGCGGACATCGCCGCGTACCGGTTGCGCATGTACGCGCGGCCGTCCTCGCCGGTGACGAAGCCGACGTGCGGGACCGGGGTGATGAACTCCTTCGGCGCCCCGGTCAGGCCCGAGCGGACCAGGTGCGACCAGAACTGGCGCGACACCTGGAACTGCTCGTTGATCGTCTCGGCCTTGCTGATGTCCACCGACCCGTCCGGGCCGGCCGGCGTGTAGTTGAGCTCGCAGAGGGCCGCGTGACCGGTCCCGGCGTTGTTCCAGGCGTCCGAGCTCTCGGCGGCCACGTCGGGGCCGGACTCGAAGAGGGTGACGCTCCAGTCGGGGGCCACGACACCGAGCAGCGACGCGAGGGTCGCGCTCATGATGCCGCCGCCCACGAGGACCACGTCGGGGTCGGTCGATGGTGCGAGGTCGGTGGACACGTCGGCCTTCCGGGCTCGGGGATGACGATCCCCTCCAACTTCGGCCTTTTCTGCGCAGAACATGTCACCCGGCGTTGTGAGATCCGTCGCACACCGGCATGAGACGGATCACCGCGGCCCCGGATGCGCGCCCGGCCGCTCGGTGCGGCGGGGCCCGGCGCGGGCGCGGCTATCGTCGGGAGGCGCGGCAGCCGGCCGCAGGAGCCACGACCGAGGAGCCCGTCCTGTCCGAACGCAGCGAGCCCGAGGACGGCGGCGACCGGGCGACCGGACCCGCGGACGACGCCCGGCGGCGGCCGCGCACCCGGCTGCTGCTCCTCCTGGCGACGGCGGTGCTGCTGGCCGACCTCGGGACCAAGCTGCTCGTCGTCGCCACGATCGACGCGGGCGAGAACATCCGGCTGCTGGGCGGCGCGGTGTACCTCACCCACGCACGCAACACCGGTGCCGCCTTCTCCTTCGCGGAGGGTTTCACCGTGGTCTTCACGCTGATCGCCGTCGCGGTGGCGGTGGTGATCGTCCGCACCGCCCGCCGGCTGTTCTCCACCGCGTGGGCGGTCGCGCTGGGTCTGGTGCTCGGGGGCGCCGTCGGCAACCTGGTCGACCGCGTCTTCCGCGAGCCCGGGTTCCTCCGCGGCGGCGTCGTCGACTTCGTCTCCGTCTTCGCCCCGGACGGGCAGGTCTACCCGATCTTCAACGTCGCCGACTCCGCGATCGTCTGCGGCGGCATCCTCGGGGTGCTGCTGGCCCTGCGCGGGATCGAGTTCGACGGCTCCCGGACGTCCGGCGACCGGGCCGCGCGCGACGGCGGCCCGGCCCACCCCTGACCGCTCCGGCGGCGATGCGCGGGTCCCGGCCCCGTCCAGAGGCTCGCCGCGAGCCTGCCAGGGGTGAGGAGGACGCGGTCCTTCCTCTGTCACGATGGGTGCCGTGATCGACTCCCCGGGCCAGCACCGCGCGCTCCCGGTGCCGGACGGGCTGGAGGGCCAGCGCGTCGACCAGGCCCTGTCCCGGCTGTTCGGGCTGTCGCGCACGGCCGCCGCCGACCTCGCCGACGGCGGGCGGGTGCTGATCGACGGGCGGGTCCGCGGCAAGGGCGACCGGGTCACCGGAGGCGGCTGGCTGGAGGTCGAGCTACCCCCGCCGCCGGGCGAACCCACCGCGCCGGAGCCGGTCGCCGGGCTCACCGTCGTCCACGACGACGACGACATCGTGGTGGTCGACAAGCCCGTCGGGGTGGCCGCGCACGCCAGCCCCGGCTGGGAGGGGCCCACCGTCGTCGGTGGCCTCGCCGCGGCCGGCTACCGCGTCTCCACCTCGGGGGCGGCCGAGCGGCAGGGCGTCGTCCACCGGCTGGACGCCGCCACCACGGGGCTCATGGTCGTGGCCAAGAGCGAGCGGGCGTACACGCTGCTCAAGGCGGCGTTCAAGGAGCGCACCGTGGAGAAGGGGTACAACGCCCTCGTCCAGGGGCACCCCGACCCCTCCCGCGGCACCATCGACGCGCCGATCGACCGGCACCCCAAGCACGACTGGCGGTTCGCCGTCGTCCAGGGCGGGCGCCCGTCGGTCACCCACTACGAGGTGGTGGAGGCCTTCCCGGCGGCCAGCCTGGTCGACATCCGGCTGGAGACCGGCCGCACTCACCAGATCCGGGTGCACTTCTCCGCGCTGCGCCACCCGTGCGTCGGCGACACGACCTACGGGGCCGACCCGACGCTGGCCGCCCGGCTCGGGGTCTCGCGACAGTGGCTGCACGCCGTCCGGCTGGGCATCCCGCACCCGGCCGACGGCCACTGGATGGAGTTCACCAGCCCGTACCCGCCCGATCTGGCCGGCGCGCTCGACATCCTGCGCGCCGAGAGCTGAGGCCCGGCGGTGGACGGGCTGCCCGGCTCACTCGCCGACTACGGCCCGGCCGCGCTGTCGGCGGTCGCCGTCGCCGGCTACCTGGTGCTGGGGGAGCCGCTGGTCGGCCACGTGCTGCACCGCCGGTTCGAGGGCCGGCTGCGCACCGACGACGGCGCCCGCCGCTCGTTCTACCGGCGGCTGCTCGTCCTGGAGTGGGGACTGGCCCTGCTGGCCCTGGTGGTCTGGCTGTCCGCGCCCGGCGTCGACGCCGCGGGGGTCGGGCTGCGCTGGCCGCAGTCGTGGCCGGGGCCGGTCTCCGGGGTGGCCGCCGTCCTCGTGCTGGTGTTCGTGGTCCTCTCCACGCGGGCGCTGCGGTCCGGGGCGCTGGCGGTGGCCGCCGCGCAGGTCCGGCGGCCGGGCGAGGGGCGGCACGCCGAGCCGCAGGTCCACGCGACGCTGGCGCTGCTCCCGCGCACCGGGGCCGAACGCCGGTTGTTCACCGTCGTCGGGGTCACCGCCGGCGTCTGCGAGGAGTGGCTGTACCGCGGGTTCTTCCTGGCCGTCGCGGCCGCGGTGGCCGGCGGGCTGTCGACGCCGGTGCTGGTCGCGGTCGGCGCGGCCGGCTTCGGGCTGGCGCACGCCTACCAGGGCGTGGCGGGGGTGCTCACCACCGGCGTCCTCGGGGGCGTGATGGCCGCGCTGTACCTGGACACCGGGTCGCTGCTGCTGCCGGTCCTGCTGCACGTCCTCATCGACCTGCGGTTCCTGCTCGTGCCGGCCAGCGCCCTCCCGGCGGGCGCCCGGTGAGGGCCGACCTGGCGACGGCCGCCGACCGGCCGGAGATCCTCGCGCTGCGCACCCGGGTCTTCGTCGAGGAGCAGGGCGTGCCGGCCGAGATCGAGCAGGACGAGCACGACGCCACCGCGGTGCACGCCCTCGCCCGGGACGACGACGGCCGGGTGGTCGCCACCGGGCGCCTGCTGGTCCGCGACGGGCGGGCGGTGATCGGCCGGATGGCGGTCGACGCGTCCGTCCGGGGCCGGGGCCACGGCGCCGCCGTCCTCGCCGTGCTGCACCGGCAGGCGCGGCGGCTGGGGCTGGCCGAGGTCGAGCTGCACGCCCAGCTGACCGCCCGCCGCTTCTACGAGCGGGCCGGCTACGTCGCGGTGGGGGAGGAGTACGAGGAGGCCGGCATCGCGCACGTCACGATGCGCCGGGACCTGACCTGACGGGCCCGCGGGGCCGCTGTGACCGATCGGTCCGCCTGTGGCGAGACACGTTCTGTCGGTCCCCCGGAGTAGACCTCCGTGGTGCGAGGATCGGGTCATCCCCCGGCCCGCACCCCGGACCACAGCACCGCCGGTCTTCCCCGCCGGTCGCCCGCCGGATCCCGACGGCCGGGCACGCACGACCTGTGAGGAGCACGCACCCCCGTGAGCAGCACCCCCTCGTCCGACTCGTTCGTGCACCTGCACGTCCACACCGAGTACTCGATGCTCGACGGTGCGGCGAAGCTGCCGGAGGTCACCAAGGCCGCCGCCGAGCAGGGGATGCCGGCGCTGGCGATGACCGACCACGGGAACGTCTTCGGCGCCTACGACTTCTACAAGCAGGCCAACGCGGCCGGCGTGAAGCCGATCATCGGCATGGAGGGCTACTACACGCCCGGCTCGCGGTTCGACCGCGCGCCGTTCGACTTCGGCGACAACCTCATCGACGAGGAGGGTGACGGCGGGTCCAACCGCGGCAAGGCCGCGTACACCCACATGACCCTCCTGGCGCGGACGACGGAGGGGATGCACAACCTCTTCCGGATCTCGTCGCTGGCCAGCCTCGAGGGCCAGTACCGCAAGCCGCGCTTCGACCGCGACCTGCTGGAGCGCTACGGCGCCGGCCTGATCGCCACCACCGGGTGCCCGTCGGGCGAGGTCAACATGTGGCTGCGCGCGGGCAAGGAGGAGAAGGCCCGCCAGGCCGCCGCCGACTTCCAGGACATCTTCGGGCGGGAGAACTTCTACGCCGAGCTGATGGACCACGGTCTGTCGATCGAGAAGAAGACCCGGCCGGCGCTGCTGCAGATCGCCAAGGACCTCGGCATCCCGCTGCTGGCGACCAACGACCTGCACTACACGCACAAGGAGGACGCCGAGGCCCACGACGCCCTGCTGTGCATCCAGACCGGGTCGCGGCTCAACGAGCCGAACCGCTTCAAGTTCAACGGTGACGGCTACTACCTGAAGAGCGCCGCGGAGATGCGCGCGCTGTTCCCCGGCGAGCTGGCCGAGGCCTGCGACAACACGCTGCTGATCGCCGAGCAGTGCGAGGTGCAGTTCACCGAGGGCGCGGACCTCATGCCGCGCTTCCCGCTGCCGCCGGGGGAGGACGAGACCTCCTGGTTCATCAAGGAGGTCGAGCGCGGGCTGCACAAGCGCTGGCCGAACGGGATCCCCGACCACGTGCGCAAGCAGGCCGACTACGAGACCGGGATCATCTGCCAGATGGGCTTCCCGGGGTACTTCCTCGTGGTCGCCGACTTCATCAACTGGGCCAAGGACAACGGCATCCGCGTCGGTCCCGGCCGTGGCTCGGCCGCCGGGTCGCTGGCCGCCTACGCGATGGGCATCACCGACCTCGACCCGCTCGCGCACGGGCTGATCTTCGAGCGGTTCCTCAACCCCGAGCGCGTCTCCATGCCCGACGTCGACATCGACTTCGACGACCGCCGCCGCGGCGAGGTCATCCGCTACGTGTCGGAGAAGTACGGCGAGGAGCGGGTCAGCCAGATCGTCACCTACGGGACGATCAAGGCCAAGGCCGCGATCAAGGACGCCGCCCGCGTGCTCGACCGGCCCTACTCGGTCGGTGACGAGCTGACCAAGCTCATGCCCCCGGGCGTGATGGGCAAGGACATCCCGCTGTCGGGGATCTTCGACCCGGCCCACCCGCGCTACAAGGAGGCCGCGGAGTTCCGCGCCCGGTACGAGTCCGACCCGGGCGCCGCCGAGGTCGTCGACCAGGCCCGCAAGCTCGAGGGGCTGAAGCGGCAGTGGGGCGTGCACGCCGCCGGCGTCATCATCGGCCGCCACCCGCTGATCGACAGCATCCCGATCATGCGCCGCGAGGCCGACGGCGCCGTCATCACGCAGTTCGACTACCCGACCTGCGAGACGCTCGGCCTGCTCAAGATGGACTTCCTGGGCCTGCGCAACCTGACGGTCATCGACGACGCGCTGCGCAACATCGTGCTCAACGGCAAGGAGCCGATCGACCTCGACGAGCTCAGCAAGGACCTCACCGACAAGGCCACCTACGAGCTGCTGGGCCGGGGCGACACCCTCGGCGTCTTCCAGTTCGACGGCGGCCCGATGCGGTCGCTGCTGCGGCTGATGCGCCCGGACAACTTCGAGGACATCTCCGCCGTCGGCGCGCTCTACCGGCCGGGCCCGATGGGTGCGAACTCGCACACCAACTACGCGCTGCGCAAGAACGGCCAGCAGGAGATCACGCCGATCCACCCGGAACTGGCGGAGCCGCTGGAGGAGATCCTCGGCCAGACCTACGGCCTGATCGTCTACCAGGAGCAGGTCATGGCGATCGCGCAGAAGGTCGCCGGGTACTCCCTCGGCAAGGCCGACCTGCTGCGCCGCGCGATGGGCAAGAAGAAGAAGTCGGTCCTGGACGCGGAGTTCGTCGGGTTCGAGGCCGGCATGACGGCCAACGGCTTCTCCGCCGCCGCGATCAAGACGCTCTGGGACATCCTCGTCCCGTTCGCCGACTACGCGTTCAACAAGGCCCACTCGGCGGCCTACGGGCTGATCTCCTACTGGACCGCCTACCTCAAGGCCAACTACCCGGCCGAGTACATGGCCGGCCTGCTCACCAGCGTCGGCGACGACAAGGAGCGCCGGCCGATCTACCTGGCCGAGTGCCGGCGGATGGGCATCAAGGTGCTGCCGCCGGACGTCAACGAGTCCTCCTGGGACTTCACCGCCGTCGGCACCGACATCCGCTTCGGCCTGGCGTCGGTGCGCAACGTCGGGCACAACGTCGTCGACTCGATCGTGCGCGCCCGCGAGGAGAAGGGCGCCTTCAAGGACTTCGCCGACTTCATGCGCAAGATCGACACGGTGGCCTGCAACAAGAAGGTCATCGAGTCCCTGGCCAAGGCCGGCGCCTTCGACTCGATGGGCCACTCCCGGCAGGGCATCGCCGCGGTGCACGCCCAGGCCGTCGACTCGGCCATGGCGCTCAAGCGCAAGGAGGCCGAGGGGCAGTTCGACCTGTTCGGCAGCTTCGGCGACGGCGCGGCGGAGGACGACCCGTTCAGCGGGGCGCTGGACATCGTGATCCCGACGGCGGACTGGTCGAAGTCCGAGCGACTGGTCTTCGAGCGGGACATGCTCGGGCTCTACGTCTCCGACCACCCGCTGCACGGCGTCGAGCACGTCCTCACCGCGCACGCCGACACCCCGATCGCCGAGATCAACGCCGGCGGCGTCGAGGACGGCGCGAACGTGACCATCGCCGGCATCCTCACGTCGGTCTCCCCGCGCACCAACAAGCAGGGCGCGCCCTGGGCCATCGCGACGGTGGAGGACCTCGAGTCGGGCATCGAGGTGCTGTTCTTCCCGAAGACGTGGGCCGAGGTGTCGGAGAAGGTCGTCCGCGACCAGATCGTGGTGGTCAAGGGCCGGATCAGCCGGCGGGACGACCAGCCCTCGCTGTTCGGCTCCGAGGTCACCCTCCCCGAGCTCACCGAGGGTCCCCGCGGGCCGGTGCTCGTCTCGATGGCCGCGGCCCGCTGCACCCCGCCGGTGGTCGAGCGGCTGCGCGAGGTGCTGGGCAGCCACCCGGGCACCACCGAGGTCCAGCTCAAGCTGGTCAACGGCAGCCGGGAGACCGTGCTGCGGCTGGACCAGGGCCTGCGGGTCCGCCCCAGCACCGCGCTCATGGGCGACATCAAGGCGCTGCTCGGGCCGACCAGCGTGGCGCTGCTGTGAGGGCGGTGCGGTCGAGGACACCGCGCTGAGCGCGCCGGGAGCTCCCCGGGACGGCGCGGCCGGCGAGACGGGGTTCACTGGGGACGTGCACAGCGCCGCCGACCGCCCCGGCGAGCCGACGCCGGCCGTGCGGCGCCCCCGCCCGGACGCCGGCGCGCGCTGGCCCGGTGCCGCCGAGCTGCGGGCCGACCGGCCCAGCTCCCTGCTCCTCACCGGCGTGCTGCTGCTCACCGGGCCGCCGGCCGGGCTGCTGTGGTGGGCGCTGGCACCGCGGGCCCGGTTCGAGGTCACCGCGGACGGCCCGCTGGTGCTCGGCCACCCCTCGGCGGAGCTGCTCGCCGCCGACGACGGCGTCTTCACCCTGGTGCTCGCGGGACTGGGCCTCCTGGCCGGCGCGGCCGGGTGGGCGCTGCGCCGCCGTCGCGGGGTCGGCACGCTGATCGCGCTGGCCCTGGGCACGCTGCTGGCCGCGCTCGCCGCCTGGCAGCTGGGGCAGGTGCTCGGCGCCGGCCCCACCGAGGCGCAGCTGGCCGACGTCGGCTCGCAGGTCACCACCGCGCTGAGGCTGAACTCCCTGCCCGCGCTCGCCGTCGGCCCGTTCACCGCGGTGCTGGTCTACGTGGTCGCCACGCTGCTCGCAGCGGCGGAGGACCTCGGCCGGCCCGGCCCCGCGCCGTCGGTCGTGCCGCCCCCGGTCGAGGGGGCGCTGCCGTCGGAGGTCCGGCCGGTCGAGCCCGATCCCGCCGCGCGCTAGTTGACGCTGCCCGGGCCGGCGAAGCGCTGCAGCGGCGCCGGTACCGCGCCCAGGGTCTCCAGCAGGGTGAGCTCGCGGCGCAGCAGCCGGGACTCCGCCCGCAGCCTCCGGCGGGTCGCCGACTCGGCCAGCAGCGCCTGGCGGTCCTCGGTGGTCAGCAGCGCCGAGGAGGCGACCAGGTAGGACAGGGCGCGCGGATCACCGGCGACCACCGACAGCAGCTGCTCGGCCTCGGGCTCGTCGTCCTCTCCCTCCCCGGTCAGGCTCGACACCGCCGCCACGTACCGGCCGAACAGGTTCCCCACCCCGCGGACGAGCACCTCCAGCGAGCCCCGGGCGACGGCGGTGACCAGCGCGTCGTCCGGGTCGGGCACGCCGCCGTCGGCGGCCAGGCCCTCCTGGTCGCCGGCGGCCTCCTCGGCCGCCTCCTCCTCGGCCAGCCACTCGACCTCCGCGCGCAGGTACGGCGGGTCCTCGGCGACGACGACGTCCAGGAGGCGGAACCGGTCGCCGCCGACGGTGACGATCCGGAAGCCGCCGTCGGGCTGCGGGCGGATCGCCTTCAGCCGGGCCGTGCACCCGACGTCGTAGAGCGCCTCGGCCGGGGCCACCCGCTCGACCTCCCAGCCCTGCCGGATGCCGACCACGCCGAAGAACCGCTCCTGGCCCTCGGGCACGGCCAACAGGTCCCGGATCAGCCTGCGGTAGCGCGGCTCGAACACGTGGAGGGGGAGGACCACCCCGGGGAACAGCGGCGTCCCCAGCGGGAAGAGCGGGATCAGGTCGCCCACGGGCGCTGACACTAGGGGAGGGAGCGCCCGGACCGGGCACCTCGGCCGCCCGTCTACCCTGGGGTGTTCCCGTCCGCGCCCCGGAACCGCCTCGGAGGTCCGCCCGTGCTCGCCCGCATCGACCTGCGTGGGTCCACGTTGCCGGGAGTGCGTGAGCTCTCCGGCCTGCTGCCCCGGGCCGCCACCGACATCGACTCGGTGCTGGCGACGGTCCGTCCGCTCTGCGAGGACGTCCGCGTGCGGGGCGCGCAGGCGGTCCGCGAGATCACCGCCCGGATCGACGGCGTCGACCTCGAGGACTTCGCGGTGCCGCGCGCCGCGATCGACCGCGCGCTGGCCGAGGTCGACCCGGCCGTCCGCGCCGCCCTCGAGGAGGCGATCGCGCGGGTGCGCCGGGTGCACGCCGACCAGGCCCGCACCGACGTCACCACCCAGGTCGTCCGCGGCGGCACCGTCACCGAGCGGTGGGTGCCGGTGCGCCGGGTCGGGCTCTACGTGCCCGGCGGGCTGGCCCCGCTGCTGTCCAGCGTGGTCATGAACGTCGTCCCCGCCCAGATCGCCGGCGTCGAGTCGATCGCGGTCGCCTCCCCGCCGCAGCGCGACCACGGCGGCCTGCCCGACCCCGGCGTCCTCGCCGCGTGCGCGCTGCTCGGCGTCACGGAGGTCTACGCCGTCGGCGGCGCCCAGGCGATCGCCGTCTTCGGGTACGGCGCGGGCGCCTGCGAGCCGGTCGACATGGTCACCGGCCCGGGCAACGTCTACGTGACCGCGGCCAAGCGCCTGCTGCGCGGCCTCATCGGCATCGACTCCGAGGCCGGCCCCACCGAGGTGGCGATCCTCGCCGACGACACCGCCGACCCGGTGCACGTCGCCGCCGACCTGATCAGCCAGGCCGAGCACGACCCGCTGGCCGGCGCGGTGCTGGTCACCACCAGCGAGGAGCTCGCGGACGCCGTCCTCGGGCTCGTGCCCGGCCAGGTCGCCGCGACCAAGCACTCCGACCGCATCACGACGGCGCTGGACGGAAGCCAGTCGGGCGTCGTCCTGGTGGACGACCTCGACGCCGGGCTGCGGGTCGTGGACGCCTACGCCGCCGAGCACCTGGAGATCCAGACGCGGGACGCCCGCGAGGTGGCCGGCCGGGTGCGCAACGCCGGTGCGGTCTTCGTCGGCGCCTGGTCGCCGGTGTCGCTCGGCGACTACTGCGCCGGGTCCAACCACGTGCTGCCCACCGGCGGCTGCGCGCGGCACTCCAGCGGCCTGTCCGTGCAGTCCTTCCTCCGCGGCATCCACGTCGTCGAGTACGACGAGCAGGCCCTCGCCGAGGTCGCCGGGCACATCGACGCCCTCGCCGGGGCCGAGGACCTCCCCGCGCACGCCGCCGCCGTCCGGGCCCGGCAGCGCGCATGAGCCAACCCCACGAAAGCGCTCCGCCGGCGCTCCACGTTCCCGCGGGGACCCCGGCGACGCGGCTCGACGAGCTCCCGCTGCGGCCGGAGCTGCGGGGCCGCACCCCCTACGGTGCCCCCCAGCTGCCGGCCAAGTACCGGCTCAACACCAACGAGAACCCGCACCCGCTGCCCGACGCGCTGCTCACCGACCTCGCCGAGGCGCTCCGGCACGCCGCGGTCGACCTCAACCGCTATCCCGACCGGGACGCCCTGGCCCTGCGCGCCGACCTCGCCGCGTACCTGACCCGCACCGGGGGCGTGTCGCTGGCGGCCGGGCAGGTGTGGGCGGCCAACGGCTCCAACGAGGTGCTCCAGCAGATCCTGCAGACCTTCGGCGGCGCCGGACGCCGGGCGCTGGGCTTCACGCCGTCCTACTCGATGCACCCGATCATCGCCGCCGGAACCGGCACCGCCTGGGTGGACGGCCGCCGCCGGCCGGACTTCACCATCGACCCCGGGGCGGCCGCGGCGCAGGTCCGCGAGGTGGCGCCGGACGTCGTCTTCGTGACCAGCCCGAACAACCCGACCGGCACCGCGGTGGAGCTGGCGACGATCGAGGCGCTGTACGAGGCCACCACCGGCGTGGTCGTCGTCGACGAGGCCTACGCGGAGTTCGCGCGCAGCGGCACGCCGTCGGCGCTCACCCTGCTGGCCGGGCGGCCCCGGCTGATCGTCAGCCGGACCATGAGCAAGGCGTTCGGCATGGCGGGACTGCGGCTGGGCTACCTCGCCGCCGATCCCGCCGTCGTCGACGCGCTGCAGCTGGTCCGGCTGCCCTACCACCTGAGCTCGCTGACCCAGGCGGCCGCGCGGACCGCGCTGACGCACACCGACGCCCTGCTGGCCACCGTCGACGCGGTCAAGGCCGAGCGCGACCGGATCGTGGCCGCGCTGCCGGGGATGGGGCTGACCAGCGTCCCCAGCGACGCCAACTTCGTGCTGTTCGGCCGCTTCGCCGACGCCCCGGCCGCCTGGCAGGCGCTGCTCGACCGGGACGTGCTGGTGCGTGACGTCGGGCTGCCCGGCTGGCTGCGGGTCACCGCCGGCACCGCGGAGGAGACCGACGCGTTCCTCACCGCCCTGGGTGAGGTCGCGCCGGACCACCGCACCACTGAGGGAGGATGAGCGCATGGCGCGGACTGCACGGGTGGAGCGGGAGACCAGCGAGACGAAACTCGTCGTCGAACTGGACCTCGACGGCACCGGGAAGAGCTCGATCAGCACCGGGGTCGGGTTCTACGACCACATGCTCAGCGCGCTGTCCAAGCACAGCGGCATCGACCTCACCGTGCGGGCCGACGGTGACCTGCACATCGACGCCCACCACACGGTGGAGGACGTCGCGATCGCCCTGGGGCAGGCGTTCGCCCAGGCGCTCGGGGACAAGAAGGGCATCACCCGCTACGGCGACGCCACGATCCCCATGGACGAGGTGCTGGCGCAGGCGGCGGTCGACCTGTCGGGCCGGCCGTACTTCGTGCACGCCGAGCCGGAGAACATGACGCCGATGATCGGGCCGGACTACCCGACCAGCCTGACCAAGCACGTGCTGGAGTCCTTCGCGTTCAACGCGCGGATCAGCCTCCACGTGCGCGTGCTCTACGCCGGCCGCGACGCCCACCACATCGTCGAGGGCCAGTTCAAGGCGCTGGCGCGGGCGCTGCGCACCGCCGTGGCGCTGGACCCGCGGGTCACCGACGTCCCCTCCACCAAGGGCGCGCTGTAGCCGCATGACGTTCGCCGTCCTGCTCCTCGTCCTCGGCGGGTTCCTGCTCGGCGGGGCGTGGAGCATCTGGAAGGCCGACTCCGACAGCCGCGGCCGCACCGGTCCGCAGGTGCTCTTCGCCGTCGTGCTGCTGGTGGCGGCGCTGCTGGCGACCGCGGCGGGCATCCTGCGGATGGTGTGACCGCGCTGTGACCGGCCTCCGGGAACACCGCAGGTCCAGCCGTAGCTGATCGATACCGTGGGAGCCATGAAGAAGGTCGCCGTCCTCGACTACGGGTCGGGCAACCTGCGCTCGGCCGAGCGGGCGCTGGCCCGCGTCGGCGCCGACGTCACCGTGACCTCCGACCCGCAGGTCGCCCTGGACGCCGACGGGCTCGTCGTCCCCGGCGTGGGCGCGTTCGCCGCCTGCATGACCGGCCTGCGCGCCGTGGACGGGCCGCGGGTGATCGACCGCCGGCTCGCCGGGGGCCGGCCGGTGCTCGGCGTCTGCGTCGGCATGCAGATCCTGTTCGAGCGCGGCGTCGAGCACGGCCAGGACGCCGAGGGCTGCGGCGAGTGGCCCGGCGTCGTCGAGCCGTTGCAGGCGCCGGTGCTGCCGCACATGGGCTGGAACACCGTGGAGGCGCCGGCCGGCAGCGTGCTGTTCGACGGGCTGGCCGACCAGCGGTTCTACTTCGTCCACTCCTACGGCGTGCGCGAGTTCCCGCTCGGTGCCGGCGGCGTCCCGTCCCCGCTGCCGAAGCCGCTGGTCACCTGGGCCGAGCACGGCGACCGGTTCGTCGCCGGCGTGGAGAACGGTCCGCTCTCGGCGACCCAGTTCCACCCGGAGAAGAGCGGCGACGCCGGCGCCCAGCTGCTCAGCAACTGGCTGCGCACGCTGCACTGACCCGCCGTCACTGCAGGGGGAACGGCGGCTGCACCCACCACGGCGCGTCGACCACCTCGACCCGGCGCACCCACTTCACCCACCAGAAGCCGCGCCGTCCCGGGGCGACGAGCCGCACGGGCGCCCCGTGGCCGGCCGACAGCCGGCGGCCGCCGGCGGACGTCGCCAGCACCAGGTGCCCCGCGTCGCGCAGCGGCAGCCGCCGGCGGTAGCCGGTCACCGACACGACGTCGACGCTGCCCTCGGGCGGCAGGTCCGGCAGGTGCTCGGCGAGCAACCGGTCCAGCCGGGTGCCCCGCCACTCCTGGACGGCGAACCAGCCCCCGGTGCAGTCCAGCGCCGCCCGCACCGCGTCCTCGTCGCCGAGGTCGGCCACCGGCACCGACACCCGCCGGTCACCGGCCACCAGGTCCAGGACGCGGTGCTCCGTGGCGGGGACGCCGTCGCCGATCCACTGGGTGACCGGCATCGCGGCGGGGTCGCCGGTGCCGCGCTCGAAGGACCCGGTGCTCCGGCGGCGCGCTCCCGGGGCGCCGCCCAGTCCAAGTGCGGCCTCCGTGCCGGCCCAGACCGCCGCCGCCCCCAGGCCCAGCGCCGCGGCGCGCAGCAGTGACCGGCGGGAGAGGTCCGTGCGGCGCGGCCGCTGGCGGCTGCCCCACACGTGCACGACCAGCAGGGCACCAGTGCCCACCGCCGCGCCGACGTGCACCTGCAGCGCGGCGATCCCGCCCGACGCCGGCCACGGCCCGGGCAGCCCGACGGCGTGCAGCACGCCGCTGCCGACGGTCACCGTGACGAGGACGGCGAGGGCGAGCGCGACAACCGGGTCGCGGCGCCCGGCGGTGCGGTGCCGCGACCGCCGGACCACGACCGACTTCCACGGCACCAGCAGCAGGAGCCCCAGCCCGGCGGCGCCGTGCGCGGCCACCACGAGCGACGCGGCGGGCAGCGTCCCGACACCGAAGGACAGCACCCCCGTGCCGCCGGCGACGAGGAGCAGGCCGAGCAGGCCGAGGTTGGTCCGCCGCCCGGCCCGCCGGAGCGGCCCCGGCGTCGTCGGCACCGGTGTCGGCGGCCCGGCCACGGTGTCCAGTGTGCGCCGCGGCCGCGACCGGCCCCGGATCACCACCGGCCGCGGTGCACGACCTCGCCGACCCCGCGCCGGCCGCGCCGCAGCGAGGGGGAGCGCCGGTCCTCGCTCCCCGGGTAGCCGACCGAGACGCAGCCGACCGGCCGGTGGGTCTCCGGCACCCCGAACGCGGCGCGGAAGGACGCCACCCGCTCGGCCGGGACGCCGAAGAAGCAGGCGCCCAGCCCCTCGTCGACCGCGGTGAGCAGCATCAGCAGGGCCGCCATCCCGGCGTCGACGTCCCAGTAGGGGACCGGCCAGCGGGCCTCGTCGCGGTCGGTCCAGCCCTTGTCAGGCTCGGCGTAGCGGTCCAGGTAGGCCGCCTTCGACGACAGCGGCACCACCAGCAGCGGTGCCCGGCGCATCCGGGTCAGCCAGCCGTCCGGGGTGCCGTCGCCGGTGGTCGCCGTCCAGAAGCGCTCGCGCTCCTCCGGGGACTCCAGGACCAGGAACGCCCAGCCCTGGCTGAACCCGGCCGACGGCGCGCGGACGGCGTGCTCCAGCAGCCGCTCGCGCACCTCCGGGGGGACCGGCCGGTCGGGGTCGTAGTCCCGGACCATGCGCCGTCGGCGGACGACGTCGGCGAACTCCACGACCGGCGAGACTGCCACGCGGGTGGGCCGGAGTTCTGTGCCACCCGGCGGAAGGGCGCTCCCCGTCGCCGGACCGGCCGGTGGACCGTGGCCCGCGTCACGGGGCGCCGGCCGGCGCCCGTCCCGGCAGGGGGAGCAGCGCATGGCGACGAGGACGACCCCGCGGCGGCTGCGCGCCGCCGTGAACCTCGCCGACGTCCGCGAGCTGGCCCGGCGGCGGCTGCCCCGCCCGGTCTTCGACATGGTCGACGGCGGGGCGGACGACGAGCTGACCCTGGCCCGCAACGAGGCCGCCTTCCGCGAGCTGCTGCTCAGCCCCGCGTCGATGGCCGACGTCGCCACCGTCGACCCGGCGGTGGAGGTGCTCGGCCGCCGGGTGTCGATGCCGGTGCTGCTGGCGCCGACCGGCGGCGGCCGCGTCGCCCACCGCCGCGCCGAGCCGGCGGTCGCGGCGGCGGCCCGCGCGCACGGCACCGTCTACGTGCAGAGCACCGTGACCGGCTACCCGCTCGAGGAGGTGGCGCGGGCCGGTGGCGGACAGCTCTGGTACCAGCTCTACCTCCCGGAGCGCCGGGAGCGGCTGCGGCCGATGGTCGAGCGGGTCGCCGCCGCCGGGTACCGGGCGCTGGTGCTCACCGTGGACACCCCGGTCTTCGGTGGCCGCGAGCGCGACCGGCGCAACGGCTTCTCGCTCCCCGTCCGGCCGCACCCGCGCATGCTCCTGCAGGGCGCCTCCCGCCCGGTCTGGGCGGTGGACTTCCTGCGCGGCAACCTGCCGACCCGGCGGGACGGCCGGCTCTCGGCCTGGGCGACGCAGCGGCAGATCCTGGCCGCCCCGCGCCCGGTGACGTGGGCCGACCTCGCCGTCGTCCGCGACCTCTGGGACGGGCCGCTGGTGGTCAAGGGCGTGCTGCGGCCGCAGGAGGTGCCCGGGCTGCTGGACTGCGGCGTCGACGGGCTGGTCGTCTCCAACCACGGCGGCCGCCAGCTCGACGGCGTGCCGGCCAGCATCGAGGCGCTGCCGGCGGTCGTGGCCGCGGTCGCCGGCCGGGCGGAGGTCTATCTCGACGGCGGCGTGCGGCGCGGCACCGACGTCCTCAAGGCCCTGGCCCTCGGCGCGCGGGCGGTGCTCATCGGCCGGCCCTACCTCTACGGGCTGGCGGCCGGCGGGCAGGCCGGGGTGGAGCGGGTGCTCGAGCTGCTGCGCGCGGAGTTCGTCCGCGCGCTGGCGCTCACCGGCTGCGCCACCCCCGCCGACGTCGACGCCGGCCTGCTGCACCCGGCCCGCTGACCGGCTCCCCGGAGCCCGATGCCCGCACGGCGGAAGTCCCGTGGTGACCGCCGTCCGGCCCGACCTACCGTGACCGGCGGCACACCGAGCTGTGCGGGGCCGGTGCACGGCTCCGCCGTCCGCGGGGACGCGCCCGACGCACGGTCGGCGTCCCGGCTCGGTCGGGAGAGATGAGGTCCACATGAGCGAGATGGTGCGCGCCGCGGTCCAGGTGGGGCCGCGCAAGATCGAGATCCAGGAGTTCCCCCGGCCGGAGGTCGGCCCGGACGACGGTCTCCTGCGCGTGGAGGCCAACGGCCTCTGCGGCAGCGACGTCGAGTTCTACAAGGGGCACCTGCGCCAGGACATGCCGGCGTTCGTGCCCGGGCACGAGCCGATGGGCATCGTCGAGGAGGTCGGTGAGAACGCCGCCAAGCGCTGGGGCGTGCAGCCCGGTGACCGGGTGGCGCTCGAGGTCGTCATCCCGTGCCGCAACTGCTTCGACTGCCTGACCGGCAACTACCAGGCCTGCCGCAACCGCGTCGGCGGCCACGGCGTCACCCCCGTCGACGTCGCGCCGGCGCTGTGGGGCGGCTTCGCCGAGCACATGTACCTCGCGCCGGGCGCCGTCGTGCACAAGATCGACAAGACGCTGCCGACCGAGGTCGCGGCCATGTACAACTCGATGGGCGCCGGCGTGCGCTGGGCGCTGCACTACGGCCAGGTCCGGCTCGGCGACACCGTCCTCGTGCTCGGCGCCGGCCAGCGCGGGATCGCCGCCGTCATCGCGGCCAAGTCGGCGGGGGCCGGCACCGTCGTCGTCACCGGCCTCGAGGCCGACGCGCACAAGCTGGCCCTGGCCCGCGAGTTCGGCGCCGACCACACCGTCGTCGTCGACGGCGACGACGCCGTGGACGTGGTGGAGCGGGTGCGGGAGCTGACCGACGGCCGCGGGGTCGACGTCACCCTCGAGCTCACCCCGATGGCCGCCGGCCCGGTCACCGACGCCCTGCTGGCCACCAAGCACGGCGGCCGGGTCGTCCTCGCCGGCATCAAGGGCGACCGGGAGATCCCCGTCCGCACCGACGTGATCATCAACCGGGCGCTCACCCTCCAGGGCGCCTACGGCGTGGACGCCAAGGCCATGGCCGAGGCGATCGCCCTGATCGAGTCCCGCCGCTTCCCGCTCGAGCGGATGCACACCCACACGTTCGGCCTGGAGGACACCGGGCACGCCATCGAGGTCCTCGCCGGCGAGGTCCCGGGCGAGAACGCCGTCCACGTCTCCGTCCACCCCAACAACTGACGCCCGACCGGAGGGCCCTCCGCATGCTCTGCGACACCCACGCCCACCTGCTGCCGTACGACTACCCGGCCGACGCGCCGGAGTGCTTCCCCCGCATGGAGCCGGTGGACGGCCAGACCGCCCGCACGCTGCTGTTCGGGGCGATGAGGTTCACGGCCAAGGACGTCTTCTTCGACGCCGAGCGCCGCATCGAGGCGATGGACGCCTCCGGGGTGGACGTCGAGGTGATCACCCCGATGCCGCCGCTGCTGCGCTACGACCTGCCCGCGTCCGACGGGCTGTCGCTGGCCCGCCACGTCAACGAGTTCAGCGCCACGCTCGTGCAGGCCGACCCGACCCGGATGATCGCCCTCGGCATGGTGCCGATGCAGGACCCGGACGCGGCGACCAACGAGCTGGCCGCGATCAAGGAGCAGGGGCTCAAGGGCGTCGAGATCGCGTCCAACATCCTCGGCTCCTCGATCGGTCACGAGAAGTTCCTGCCGTTCTTCTCCGAGGTCGAGCGGCTGGGCCTGTCGGTCTTCGTGCACGCCATGCCCTCGCCCACCGAGCGGCTGCCCATGTCGGCCATGGGCACCTACGTCGTGGGCATCGAGGGCGCCTTCGCCGCCGCCTCGATGGTCACCGGCGGCACCGCGGCCAAGTGCCCCGACCTGCGGATCTCGTTCAGCCACGCGGCCGGCGGCTTCCCGCTGATGATCCCGCGCCACCAGTACTTCTGGGGCGGCTCGTGGAACGAGGAGCCGAAGAACCCCGAGCGCGCCGTCATGCCCGACGACGGCCCCTCCCCGCTGGAGTACGCGCGGCGCTTCTTCTACGACTCGCTGGTCTTCGACCGGCGCGCGCTGACCTACCTCATCGAGCTGCTGGGGTCCGACCGGCTGCTGGTGGGCTCGGACTTCCCGGCGATGCCGCGCGAGGAGCCCGCCGGCCGGACGCTGCGGTCCATGGGCCTCGACGACGACGTCCTCGAGGACATCCTCTGGAACAACGCGTTCCGCTGGCTGGGCATGGAGCCCACCCGCTGAGCGCCTCCGGCGCCGGGGCCCGCAGGGGTCCCGGCGCCGGTCAGCCGTGCGTGTGCGCGCTGCGCCGGGTGGGCTGCGCCGAGGGCGCGCCGAGCGCCCGGGAGATGCCGCGTGCGGTCGCGTTCAGCACCGGCACCAGCGCCTGGGCCTGCACCGTGCCCTGCTCCACCGTCACGCCCAGGGCCGCCACCACCTCGTCGCCCGCGCCGCGCACCGGGACGGCCACGGCGAGCGCCGGCACGTCGGCGGTCAGCTGGTTCTCGGCGATCCCGACGCCGGTCCGGCGCACGTCCGCCAGCCGGCGCCGCAGCACCTGCGGATCGGTGATCGTCTCCGAGGTGAAGCGCTTCAGCGGCCCGCTGAGGACCTCCTCCTGGACCTCCGGCGCGGCGAAGGCCAGCAGGACCAGCCCGGTGCCGGTCACGTGCAGCGGCCACCGCCCGCCGATCCGGCTCATCAGCTTGACCGCGCCCCGGGCCCGCAGCGCCTCCACGTAGACGACGTCGGAGCCGTCGCGCACGCCCAGGACGACATTGGCCCGCGTGGCCTGGTGCAGGTCGTCGAGGTAGGGCACGGCGACCTCGCGCAGCTGCAGGCCGTGGGGGGCCAGGGCGCCCAGCTCGAGCAGCCGCAGGCCGATGCCGTACCGCCCGTCGGGGCCCCGCTCCAGGGCCCCCCACGCGCGCAGCTCCCCGACCAGCCGGTGGGTGGTGGTCAGCGACAGCCCCGACCGGCGGCTGATCTCGCTGAGGGTCAGGGCGGCGTGGGCCGGGCCGAACGCGTCCAGGACGGCGAGCACCCGGCCGGCCGCGGTGGCGCCGGCCGAGACGCGGCCGGCCACGCGCCGGTCGATCTCCCGGCCGGGTCGTTCGGCCGGGGGGAGCGCTCTCGTCGTCGTCACCCGCAGCCTCCCGCTCCTGCCCCGAGGGCAGCATCCAGCACCGGGGCACGGCGTGTCCCGGCCCACTGTCGGTCCGCCGGTCGAGGGTGTCAAACGGGGCCGCCCGGGGCACAGCCCGATCGGCAAGGCGGGGTTGCGTCCCGTCCCGGTGCGGACTGGCTGGTCCGCCGCGTGGGGCCCAAGTTGTCTTCCGCGAGGCGAAAGCGGCGGAGCCCCGGAGCGGCCCCCTCCCGGACTCTGGACCGGCCGCCAGTGACCCCCATCACTGAGCCATGCGACCGATCGAGCGAGTCCTCGACGTGCAGCTCCACCGTCCACCCCAGAGTCACCGAGGCCCCAAGGGGAGCACCTACATGAAGCAACGGACGATCCTGTCCCTTCTCACCGCCGCTGCGCTGGCGTTGTCAGCCTGCGGCGGTGGCGGCGATTCCGGAGGCACGGCCGCCGGCACCGCGGGACCGGCGGGCGAGCCGCAGCAGGGCGGCGAGCTGACCGTCCTGGAGGACGCCGCCTTCGCCGGCAGCTGGCCGGCCGGCATCGACCCGGCGACCAACACCACCGGTGGCTCCAACATCGCGATGATGCAGGCGGTCTTCGGTGGCCTCTTCCTGCTCAAGGCCGACGACGACGGCTCCAACGCCGAGGTCACGCCGAACCAGGCGGAGAGCTACGAGTTCTCCGAGGACGGGCTGACCTTCACCGTCAAGCTGCGTGAGGGCATCCAGTTCAGCGACGGCACGCCGCTCGACGCCGAGGCCGTCCGCTTCAACTGGGAGCGCGACCTCGCCAACCCCTGCACCTGCAAGCCGACCTGGCCGCTGGCCGAGGGCGGCATCCAGGTGGTCGACCCGCTGACCATCCAGCTGTCCTTCACCCGGCCCTACCCCGCGGTGCTCGCGTCCTTCCCGTCGGCGAACGTCAACTGGATCGCCTCCCCGTCCGCGCTCGAGGCGCAGGGCGAGGACGCCTTCAAGATCACCCCGGTCGGCGCCGGTCCGTTTACGGTCGTCGAGAACCAGCTCAGCTCGGTGCTCGAGCTCGAGCGGAACGAGAACTACTTCAAGGAGGGCCTGCCCTACCTGGACCGGCTGACCTTCCAGTCGATCGGTGGCGACCAGCCCGCCTACCAGGCGCTGCAGGCCGGCCAGGCGCAGGCCTACGAGGGCCTCAACACCACCCCGCTGCTCGAGCAGGCGCAGGCCAACCCCCAGCTGCAGGTGACGATCCAGCCGGCGACGTCTCCCTACGTCATCCAGCTGAACACGAAGATCGCGCCGTTCAACGACGCCCGCGCTCGTGAGGCCATCTACCGGGCCACCGACTTCGAGGCCATCAACGAGGGCATCTTCGGCGGCCAGTACGAGGTGAGCCAGGGCTTCACCGGCCCCGGTGGCCTGTTCTACGAGCCCGAGGTCGAGGGCTACCCGGAGTACGACCTCGACCGGGCCAAGGAGATCGTCGAGGAGCTCGGCGGCATGACGATCCGGCTCGGCACGATCAGCAACTACGTCGCCACCCAGATCAACACCGCCCTGCAGACGCAGTGGCAGGAGGCCGGCATCGACGTGGAGATCAACGACTACCAGCTCTCCGGCGTCATCCAGGAGTTCACCGGCGGTCAGTGGCAGGCCATGCTGCAGACCGCGGGCGCCTGGGACCCGGCGGCCGGTGTCGGCGTCGGCTTCCGGTTCAACTCCGGTGTCCCGTACAGCGGCGTGGCGGACCCGAAGCTCGACCAGCTGCTGAACGACGCGGCCTCGACCCTGGACGAGACGCAGCGGGCCGACCTCTACCGGCAGGCCGCCGAGCTCATCGCGCAGAACTTCTACGCGCCCTTCGGGCTGGCCTTCGCCCCGGCCAACCTCGCCGCCGTCGGCGTGCACGGCCCGGGCCTCACCACCAAGATCCCGCCGATCCTGGTCAACGCCGGGGTCATCTGGGACGAGGTCTGGCGGGAGCAGTGACCGCCACCGCAACAACCCCGCGGGTCCCGGCTGACAGCCGGGGCCCGCGGGCCTCCCGCCTCTCCCGGGTCACCGGGTCGCCGGTCCTCCGGCTGGTCGTCAAGCGCCTGCTGATGGCCATCCCGATCATGCTGGGCGTCACGATCCTGACGTTCTGGGTGCTCAGCCTGATCCCCGGCAACGCCGCCCAGCAGCTGCTGGGCCCCGAGGCCACGCCCGAGGACATCGCGCTCCTCGAGCAGCAGCTCGGCCTCGACAAGCCCGGGCTGGAGCGCTACCTGGAGTGGCTGCAGGGCGCCGTCACCGGTGACCTCGGCCAGTCCATCGTCAGCCGCCAGCCGGTGAGCGACATCCTCGCCCAGCGCCTCCCCGTGACCGCCGAGCTCGTGTTCCTCGCGTTCGTCGTCTCGCTGCTCCTGGCCATCCCGGTGGCCCTCCTCGCCGCCCACAAGCCGGGCGGGATCCTGGACCGGATCAGCATGGTCGTCAGCACGCTGGGCCTCTCGGTCGCCAACTACGTGCTGGCGCTGCTGCTGGTGCTGGTGTTCGCGGTGAACCTCGGCTGGCTGCCGGCCATCGGCTTCGTCCCGCTGGAGGACGGGCTGTGGCTCAACCTCAAGTCGATGATCCTGCCGTCCGCGGCGATCGGCCTGCCGCTGTTCTGCTTCTACACCCGGTTCCTCCGCGGCGACCTCGTGGACCAGATGCAGCAGGAGGAGTACGTCACCACCGCCCGCGCCAAGGGCGTCGGCTCCTGGTCGGTGCTGCTCAAGCACGCGTTCCGGAACTCGTCCTTCGGCCTGATCACCATCGTCGGGCTGAACCTGGGTGCCCTGATCGGCGGCACCGTGATCATCGAGCAGATCTTCGCGCTGCCGGGTATCGGTCAGATGCTGCTGCAGGCCATCAACACCCGTGACTTCGTCGTCGTGCAGGCGGCGGTCGTCATCTTCGCGCTCGTCGCGGTGCTGGCGAACCTGGTCGTCGACATCCTGTACGCCGTCCTGGACCCGAGGATCCGCTATGGCAGTCGTTGAGCCGGCCCCGTCGTTCTCCATCGGCCCGGAGATCGACGAGGCCGAGGCCAAGATCGGCGGCCGTGGTCGCCGCTGGGGCCACAACCTGGGCACCTGGATCCCGGCCGGCCTGATCGCCTTCGTGGTGATCGCCTGCTACCTGGGCCCCACCCTGCTGTCCCTGCCGAGCCCCGTCGGCGGCAACATCCTGGAGAGCAACCTGCCGGCGTTCTCCCCGGGGCACATCCTGGGCACCGACCCGAACGGCAACGACATCCTGTCGCGGCTGCTCCACGGCGGTCAGTCCTCGCTGTGGATCGCCGTGGCCGTGAACCTGCTCGGCCTGGCCATCGGCGGGACCCTCGGGGCGCTGTCGGGCTACGTCGCCGGGATGGTCGACACGCTGATCATGCGCATCCTCGACGTGCTGATCGCCTTCCCGTCCCTGGTGCTCACCCTCGCGGTGGCCCAGGCGCTGGGCCCGTCGATGACCAACACGATCCTGGCGCTGGCCTTCTTCAGCATCCCGGCGTTCGCCCGGGTGGCCCGCTCGGCGGTCCTCCGGCTGCGCGAGATGCCGTTCATGGCGGCCGCACAGCTGGCCGGGACGCCGGCGCGCCGGATGCTGTTCAAGCACCTGGCGCCCAACATCGCCCCGCAGCTGATCACCTTCGGCATGCTGGGCATGGGCATCGTGATCATCATCGAGGGCGCGCTGAGCTTCCTCGGTCTCGGGATCCCGGACCCTGCGCCCAGCTGGGGGAACATGGTCGCGACCGGTCAGCTCAGCCTCTCGGCCACGCCGATGCTCGTCGTCTGGCCGAGTCTGGCCCTGCTGATCACCGTGCTCGCCTTCAACCTCCTCGGCGAGAACCTGCGGGCACGTTGGAGTGGTCGATGAGCAAGCGAACGGCGACCTACGCCGCGGGGGAGGCCCAGGTGTCCGAAGGAGTCATCGACCCGGTGTCGATGGGCAAGCCGTCCCGGGTCACCCCGGCGCAGCCGGGCGAGCCGCTGCTGGTGGTGGAGGACCTCCGGGTCCAGTTCTCCCGCGGCGGCCGGAAGATCAACGCGGTCAACGGGCTCTCCTACGAGCTCGTCCCCGGCGCGATGATGGCGATCATCGGCGAGTCCGGGTCGGGCAAGAGCGTGAGCTCCCGCGCGCTCATGGGCCTGCTCCCGCCGACGGCGAAGATCACCGGCTCGGCGCGGTTCGAGGGCCGCGAGCTGATCGGCATGGCCGAGAAGGACATGCGGGCCCTGCGCGGCGGCGACATCGCCATGGTGTTCCAGGACCCGGCCCGGTCGCTCAACCCGACCATGAAGATCGGCACGCAGATCACCGAGGCGGTCCGGCTGCACAGCGACCTGGACAAGAAGGGCGCGCACGCCCGTGCGGTCGAGCTGCTCAAGCTGGTCCGGCTGCCCGCCGCCGAGCGGCGCTTCCACGAGTACCCGCACCAGCTGTCCGGCGGTATGCGCCAGCGCGTCATGATCGCCATCGCCCTCGCCGGCGAGCCGCGGCTGCTCATCGCCGACGAGGCCACCACGGCGCTCGACGTCACGACGCAGGCGCAGATCATGGAGCTGCTGGTCGAGCTCCAGCAGCGTCTCGGCATGGCGGTCATCATGATCAGCCACGACCTGGGGCTGGCGGCCAGCTACGCCCAGGACGTCGTCGTCATGTACGCGGGCCGCGCGGTCGAGCAGGCGCCGACGAAGACGCTGTTCGCCAACGTCCGCATGCCCTACACCCACGCCCTGCTGGGGGCCATCCCGGCCCTGGACCGGGAGCCGCACTCGCTGTTCGAGGTGACTCCCGGGCAGCCGCCGGACCTGTCCGCGCTGCCCAAGGGCTGCCCCTTCCGGCCCCGGTGCTCCAACGCGACCGACAAGTGCCTGGAGACCCCGCCCCTCACCGAGCACGAGCCCGAGCACCACTGGGCGTGCTGGCACCCCGTCGGGGCCGGCACCGCCACCGCGAACGGAGAGCAGCGATGACCGCCGTCGAGGAGCGCATGACGGGCGACCGGGCGGAGGCGCGCACGCCGCTGCTGAGCGCCCGCAACCTCGTCCAGGAGTTCCCCGTGCGCGCCGCGGGCGGCGTCAAGGGCGGCGTCGTCCACGCCGTGTCGGACGTGTCGTTCGACATCTACCCGGGGGAGACCCTCGGCGTGGTGGGCGAGACCGGCTCGGGCAAGTCGACCCTGGCCCGGTCGGTGATCCAGCTGCCCCGGCCGAAGTCGGGCGTCGTGGAGTTCCAGGGCAAGGACCTCATGACGCTGGGCCGCCGGGAGCTCAAGGAGTCCCGCCGGCAGATGCAGATGGTCTACCAGGACCCGTTCGGCTCGCTGAACCCGCGCTGGCGGGTGACCGAGCTGGTCGAGGAGCCCCTGGTCGGCCACGGCTGGGGCAACGCCGACTCCCGGAAGCGGCGGGTCGAGGAGCTGCTGGACCTCGTCGGGCTGGACCCGTCCCAGTACGCGAAGCGCCGTCCGTTCGAGCTCTCCGGTGGCCAGTGCCAGCGGGTGGCCATCGCCCGCGCCATCGCGCTGGAGCCGGCGCTGATCGTCGCCGACGAGGCGGTCTCCTCCCTCGACGTGCTGATCCAGGCGCAGGTCCTCAACCTGTTCGAGAAGCTGCGGCGGGAGATGAACCTCTCCTACCTGTTCATCGCCCACGACCTGGCGATGGTCAAGCAGGTCAGCGACCGAGTGGCGGTCATGTACCTCGGCCAGCTGGCCGAGATCGGCCCGTCCGAGGCCATGTACCGGCAGCCGCTGCACCCGTACACGTCGGCGCTGCTGGACTCCATCCCGCGGGTCGACCCGGTCACCGGGGCCGCCCACCGGCCGGTCGCGCTGCCGGGCGAGCCGCCGTCGCCGATCGACCCGCCCAGCGGGTGCCGGTTCCGCACCCGCTGCCCGCGGGCCCAGCAGAAGTGCGCGGACGAGGCGCCGAAGCTGGTCGAGCACCAGCCCGCGCACCAGGTGGCCTGCCACTTCCCGCTGGACCTCCCGATGCCGGAGGTCCCGAAGGCGACCGGTGGGGCCAGCCTGCCCGGGGAGTCCCCGACCGCGAAGCCACCGGCCGGGTCCACGGTCGTCTGAGATCCCACGTCGGCCCGCCGGTTCCGCCGCGCGGGAAGGACGTGGAGCCGGCTCGCACGCGCGCCTAGCGTTCCTCCCAGGGACGGCGCCGCGCGGGCCGGCGTCCACGGAGCGAGGAGAGACGTGTTCGACACCATCATCGACCCGACCGTGGGCGCACCCGGCGACGAGCGGGGACGCACGGCGCTGGCCTCCCGCCCCGGCGGGCTGAACGGCCTGCGCCTGGGCCTGCTCGTCAACACCAAGCGCAACGCGGCGGACTTCCTCGAGGAGGTCGCCGCCCTGCTGGAGTCCGAGCACGGCGTGACGACCGTCCTCACCCGGACCAAGCCGAGCATCGTGCACCCGGCCCCGCCGGAGATGCTCGAGGAGTTCCGCGGCGAGACCGACGTCGTGGTCGTCGGTGTGGGCGACTGCGGGTCCTGCAGCGCCTCGGCGATCGCCGACGGGCTGCAGCTCGAGGCCGCCGGCATCCCGGCCGCGGTCATCTGCAGCGACGCCTTCCAGGTCAGCGCCGACGCCATGGCCGGCCTCCAGGGCACCCCGGGGTACGAGTACGTCACCACCGCGCACCCGGTGGCGAGCCTCTCCCGGGAGGGTGTGCGCGAGCGCGCCGTCCAGGCGCTGCCCGAGATCGTCGGCATGCTCACCCGCTCCTCGGTGGCGGTGGCCTCATGACAGCGGTCGACGACCCGGCGCGGACCGCGAGGGAGGCGATCCGGTACTGCTACGAGCAGGGCTGGACCGACGGCCTCCCCGTCGTCCCCGCCACCCGGGAGGACCTCGACGCCTTCCTGGCCACCACCGACCGCGACCCCGACGAGGTCATCGGCGCCCAGGCGCACCTCAACCGCCGGGTGACCGTCCGGCAGGCCGCGGTCAACGCGATCATGGCCGGCTGCGAGCCGGAGTACTTCCCGGTCGTGCTGGCCGCCTGGGACGCCCTCAACGGCGAGGCCTCCACCAACGGCGGGGCGTGGCAGTCCACCAGCGGCCCCGCGCCGCTGCTGGTCGCCAACGGCCCCATGCGCGGGCGGCTGGGCATCAACTGCGCCGGCGGGGTGTTCGGTCCCGGCTTCCGGGCCAACGCCACCATCGCCCGCGCCATCGGGCTGCTCGTGCGCAACGGCTACGGCATCAAGCCGCAGGAGCTCGAGCAGGCCACCCAGGGCGTGCCCGGCCGCTGGCAGCTGCTCATCGGCGAGCACGAGGAGCTCTCCCCGTGGGAGCCGCTCAGCGTCGTCGGCGGCCTCGAGCCCGGCGTCGACGCGGTGTCGGCCGTGCTCATCCGCTGCTGCGAGTACGTCGACAACCGGCACACCGACAGCGCCGAGGCGGTGCTGCAGGACTTCGCCGACTCGCTGGCCCGCATCGGCGCCTACCTCGGCGTCCGGCACTCCAGCGGCGGCCTGGTGCTCGGCCCCGAGCACGCCCAGACCCTCGCCGACGCCGGGTACAGCCGCGCCGACGTGCAGCAGTGGCTGTTCGAGCACGCCACGCACACCGAGGCCGAGCTCGCCGCCGCCGGCAAGGGCGGCGGTGCCCCCGTTCGGGACGGCGTGGTGACGATGATGCCGTCGGCCGCCGAGATCCCCGTGATCGTCGCCGGTGCGGCCAACGCCGCGATCTCGATGGTGTTCCGTCCGTTCGGCTGGGCCCCGTGGTCCGGCCGCTCCATCCCCGTCCGCTGGTCGGCCTCCTCGCGGCCGACCGCTCTCCAGGAGGTGTCCCCGTGAGCATCGACCAGGCTCAGCTCGACCAGTTGAAGCAGACGCTGCAGGCCGACGACTACCGGCTCGACGTGGACGTCACCGGCGACGGCGCCGATGTCTCGATCGTCGCCGGCCCGGACGCGTGCGAGGAGTGCCTCGTGCCCAAGCCGCTCATGCAGTCGATGCTCGCGCCGGTGCTCGGCGTCCAGCCGGAGAGCATCCGGCTGACCTACCCGACCGACGTCAGCTCCTGATCCGCGCCGGGCGGTCGCGGGCTGACCGGCCCGCCGCCGTCCGGACACCCGCCGCAGGGACCCGCGGGTGAGGGGAGTGCCCTCACCCGCGGGTCTCCGGCATGCCCGAGCACCCGCTGCAGGCTCACTGCAGCCCGATCGAACGGAGCACGGAGTGGAGATCTCCCTCGAGGGGAAGGTCGCGCTGGTCACCGGCGTCGGCCCCAACATCGGCAGCGGCCTCGCGCTCGCCCTCTCCAAGTACGGCGCGAAGGTGGCCTGCAACGACGTCGACGACGACGTGATCAAGACCGCGATCGCCCGGATCGAGCGCAACGGCGGCGAGTCGATGGCCGCCCCGGGTGACGTCACGGACGAGGCCGCGGTGCAGGGCTACGTCGACGCCGTCCTGGAGCAGTGGGGCCGCATCGACATCCTGGTCAACAACGCTGCGATGCTGGGCGGCAAGGGCGTGCTCGACGAGACCGCCGAGACCTTCGAGCGGTCGATCAAGGTCTCCGGCCTCGGCTACTTCCTCAACACCAAGATCGTCGGCCGGGCGATGGCCGAGCGCGGCATCCGCGGCTCGATCGTCTGCATCTCGTCGTCCAACGGCTGGAACGGCTCGGCCGGCGTCATCGCCTACGCGTTCAACAAGGGCGGCGTGAACAACTTCGTCCGGGCCGCGGCCATGGACCTCGCGCCCTACGGCATCCGGGTGAACAGCTACACCCCGACCGCGCCGACCATCGACAACCCCGAGCTGCTGGCCCAGCTGGCCGCCCAGGGCCGGCCGGCCGACATGCTCAACGCCGGCCGGAAGGGCGGCGGCCTCGGCGGCAACACCGGGGACGAGCCGTGGCGGCGTCCGGCCCGCTGGTCGGGCGAGCGCCCGCCGCTGGTGCCCATGGGCAGCACCGGGACGCCGACCGACATCGGGCACGCCGTCGCGTGGCTGTGCTCGGACTACGCGCGGCTGATCACCGGCACCGACCTCGTGGTCGACGGCGGCGCGCGGGCGAAGAACTTCGCCTACTTCCCGGCCGACCCCGAGGATCTCGCCGGCCCGGTCCCGCTCATCCCGCTGGACGAGACCCCGCTGCCCTGACCCGGCGCCCGGCGCGGACCGGGCATCCGGGCCGACCGTGTGCGCGGATGCGCAGTTCTGGGCGGGAAGTTGCGCATCCCCGCACACCGACGCCGAGGGGCAGCGCTTCCAGGGCGGACGACAGAGGCCGGCCCCAGCGGATACGGCGGGGCCTGCCCCTCACGGGGTCGGTCAGCTGGGGTCGTGGCGGGGGGAGGGGAGGCGCTTCTCCGGCGCGTAGATGGTGTGCGCGGTCAGGAACGGGATCGCCGCGGCCCGCACCTCGTCGATCGGCTCGTCGGGGAAGGCGGCCAGCGTGGTGTCGAACCGGTCGCGCACGCCGTCCCTGAACTCCGGGTGGGTGAGGATGAACAGGTCGTTGCGGCGGACGCCCTCGAGCACCCGCTCGCCGGCCTCGACGTAGCTCATGTAGGGCTGGGTCTTGGCCCGCTCGAGGAACTCCGCGGGCGGCGGCGTGTAGCCGCTCTCCCCGTACTGCTCGGGACGACGGGCCACCCCGCCGGCGATGTTGCTGTGCGTAGGCCCGGGGCAGTAGGCCGAGACGCCGATGCCGTCGGGGGCCAGCTCGATGGCCAGCGCCTCCGACAGCGCGATCACCGCGGCCTTCGTCATCGAGTACAGGCCCGCCACGATCGGCAGGAGGCCGGCCATCGACGAGGTGTTGACCACGTGGCCCCCCTGGCCGTGCTTCTGGATCCGCGGCACGAAGGCGTGGATCCCGTGCGCGACGCCCTTGATGTTGACGTCGATGACCCAGTCCCAGTCCGTCGGGGTGGCCTTCATGACCGGCCCGGTCAGGCCGATCCCGGCGTTGTTCACCAGGACGTCGATCCGCCCGTAGCGGCGCTCGGTCTCCTCGGCGGCGCGCTCGACGGCCTCCCGGTCGGTCACGTCCAGGACCACCGAGTCGACCTGGAGCCCGGCCGCGGCGAACTCGGCCTTCGTCTCGTCGATGTGCTCCTGCCGGCGGCCGCTGATGACGACCTGCATGCCCGCGCGGGCGAACGCCAGCCCGATGCCGCGGCCGATGCCGCTGGACCCGCCGGTGATGAAGGCGATCTTGCCGTCGACGTCCTGCATGTGTGCTCCTTCGGATGGGGAGAGAACGGGCCGGGCCCGCACCGCGGGACGGCGGTGCGGGCCCGGGAACCAGGGGGAGTGCGGCCTCGGTCAGCCGTCGAGGTGCTCGGTGTACGGCGCCGACGTGTGCTCGCGGACCACCTCGGGCGTGACGCCCGGAGCGCACTCCACCAGCCGCAGCTGCCCGTCGACGACGTGGAAGACGGCGAGGTCGGTGTAGACGCGGGTGACCACGCCCTTGCCGGTGAGCGGCATCGTGCACTCGGGCACGATCTTCGGCCGGCCCTTGCGGTCGACGTGCTCCATCGCGACCCACACCTGCGGGGTGCCGGCCACCAGGTCCATCGCGCCGCCGACAGCGGGGTTCTTCCCCGGGACGTACCAGTTCGCCAGGTCGCCGGAGGCCGAGACCTGCAGGGCGCCGAGGATGGTGGCGTCCAGGTGGCCGCCGCGGATGATCGCGAACGACAGCGCCGAGTCGGTGATCGCCGCGCCGGGGATCAGGGTGATCGGCTGCTTGCCGGCGTCGGTGAGGTCGGGGTCCTCCTCACCGGGGTCGGCGTCGCCGCCGATGCCCAGGACGCCGTTCTCGGCGTGCAGCACGATCTCCTTGCCCTCGGGCAGGAAGCGGGGGACCAGCAGCGGGATGCCGACGCCGAGGTTGACGACGTAGCCGTCGTGCAGGTCCTGGGCGAGCCGTTCCGCGATGCCCTCGCGGGTGCGGCCGGTGACCGGCGGGGCAGCGGGCATGGTGTCGGTCATCAGGAGGCCTTCCTCGTCGTCTCGGCGGCGGAGCTCGGGGAGCTGGCGGCCTTGCCGGTGGACATGACGACGTGGTCCACGAACACCCCGGGGAGGTGGACGTCGTCCGGGTGGATCGCGTCGACCTCGACGAGCTCCTCGACCTCGGCGATCGTCGTCTTCCCGCACATACCCGCCATCGGGTTGAAGTTGCGGGCCGACAGCCGGAATCGGAGGTTGCCCTTCCGGTCGGCCTTGTTGGCCTTCACGAAGCCGAAGTCGGCGACGATGCCCTCCTCGAGGACGTGCTCGCGGCCGTGGATGAGGCGGGTCTCCTTGGCCGGCACGTGCTCGGCGACGCCGCCGCCGTCGGGGGAGTAGCGCAGGGTGAACGACCCGTCGGAGAGCATCGTGCCGGCGCCGGACGGCGTGAAGAAGGCGGGGATGCCCGCGCCACCGGCCCGCATCCGCTCGGCCAGCGTGCCCTGCGGGATCAGCTCCAGCTCCACCTTGCCGGCGAAGTACTCGTCGTAGAACTCCTGCAGGATCGGGAAGGACGCCGTCACCCGGCGCAGGCGGCCCTCGTGCAGCAGCCGGCCGACGCCGGTGAAGTCGTGGCCCACGTTGTTGACGTAGACGTGCAGGTCGCGGCGGTCGAGCTCGCACAGCGCGTCGATGAGGCCGTCGGGCCGGCCGGAGCTGCCGAAGCCGCCGACGGCGATGGAGGCACCCGAGGGCACGGCGTCCACCACGGACAGGAGATCCTCGCGGAACTTGTCGATCACGGGCGGTCCTTCACGGGGGGAGGGGTCCTTCCACAGGGCGGGCGGGCTCGCGGGCCGGTCGGTGGCGCCCCGGAGGAGCCGGCGGCGCAGGGTCCGGACCGGTACGACCGGGACACGGTCGACGTCGGTCGAGCGGGGAGAGTCCAGCAGCCGGACCGCCCGGGCAGAACCGCATCTTCCACGGGCCGGAAAGGAGACCCAGGGCACAGGGCGGCCGCCGGCCCTCGGGCGGGATCGCTGGCCGCGTGGTCTTCCGTGATGGGGAAGACCTGTGGTCCGCGCCACCCTGGGGGCGCAGGGTGGGATCCGGCCGGGGAGCGCGCTCGTGCAGCGCACGGACGGCCCACCAGGCCGCCGCCGTCGACGAGCACCCCACAGCGGCCGACGTCCAGAACTGGGAAGGAGCCCATATGAGCATGACCACGCGCGCCGCGGTCTGCCGCGAGCCGGGTCGGCCGTGGGAGATCACCGAGCTCGAGCTCGACGACCCGAAGGCCAACGAGGTCCGCATCAAGTTCATGGCGGCCGGGATGTGCCACTCGGACGACCACATCCAGAAGGGCGACGCGATGATGCGTTTCCCGGTGGTCGGCGGGCACGAGGGCGCCGGGATCGTCGACGCCGTCGGCGAGGGCGTCACCCGGGTGAAGGTCGGCGACCACGTGGTCTGCTCCTTCATCCCCGCCTGCGGCAAGTGCCGCTACTGCTCGACGGGCCGGCAGAACCTGTGCGACGAGGGCAAGAACGCCTCGACCGGCGTGTTCCCCGACGGCACCTTCCGCTTCCACGAGAACGGTGAGGACTTCGGCGGGCTGTGCGTGCTGGGCACCTTCTCCCAGTACGCCGTCGTCAGCGAGTACTCGGTCATCGAGATCCCCGAGGACATCCCGTTCGAGATCGCCGCGCTCGTCGGCTGCGGCGTCCCCACCGGGTGGGGCAGCGCGGTGCACCTCGCCGGCGTCAAGGCCGGTGACACGGTGGTCATCTACGGCTCCGGCGGGGTCGGCGCCAACGCCGTCCAGGGCGCCGCGCTGGCCGGTGCCGAGCGCGTCGTCGTCGTCGACCCGGTCGAGTTCAAGCGCGAGATGGCCACCGTCTTCGGGGCCACCCACACCTTCGCCTCGGCGAAGGAGGCGCACGACTTCGTCGTCGAGGCGACCTGGGGCGAGCTGGCCGACCACGCCATCATCACCGTCGGCGTCCTCCACGACGAGGTCATCGCCGACGCCCTGCAGGTCGTCGGCAAGACCGGCCAGGTCTCCGTGACCGCCGTCGGCAACGGCTGGGTGAACGAGCACCCGGGCGTGTTCATCGGGTACCAGCGGCGGATCCAGGGCGGCATCTTCGGCGGGTGCAACCCGCTGCACGACGTCCCGCGCCTGCTCAGCCTGTACCGCTCCGGGAAGCTCAAGCTCGACGAGCTGGTCACCCGGACCTACAAGCTCGAGGACGTCAACCAGGGCTACCAGGACATGCTCGACGGCAAGAACATCCGCGGCGTCATCATCCACGAGCACTGAGGACAGCAGCCATGACCATCGCCCCTCCGGCGCCCACGGCCGGGTCGTCCCTGATCATCGACAATGCCCAGCTCATCGGCGGTGACTGGGTCCCTGCGGCCGGCGGCGAGACGATCGACGTCATCAACCCGGCGACCGGCGACGTCCTCGCCCGCGTGCCGCGCGGCACCGCCGCCGACGTCGAGGCCGCCGTGCAGGCCGCCGAGGCCGCCTTCCCGGCCTGGCGGGACACCAACGCCACCGCGCGCGCCGCCCTGCTGTTCCGCTGGGCCGCGCTGATCGACGAGAACATCGCCGAGCTGGACTCCCTGGAGTCCCAGGAGGTCGGCCGCCCGCACTGGGGTCCGCCGCCCATGTCCGGCCAGCTGCGCTTCACGGCCGGCCAGGCCGACAAGGTGCAGGGCCTCTCGCTGCCGACCTACACCCCCGACGCCCTCGGGCTGACCCTCCGCGAGCCCTACGGCGTCGTCGGAGCGATCATCCCGTGGAACGCGCCCGGCCCGATGTTCGTCACCGACGTCGGCCCGGCGATCGCCGCGGGCAACACCATCGTGATCAAGCCGGCCGAGGACGCCCCGCTCACCGGGCTGGCCCTGGCCAAGCTCGCGCTCGAGGCGGGCATCCCGCCGGGCGTGGTCAACGTCGTCACCGGCTACGGGCACGAGGCCGGCGCGGCGATCCCGGCCCACCCGCGGATCCGGCGGATCAGCTTCACCGGCTCGCCGCAGACCGGTGAGCTGATCATGGCCGCCTGTGCGAAGAACCTCACCCCGCTGCACCTGGAGCTGGGCGGCAAGTCGCCGCAGGTCATCCTCGCCGACGCCGACCTGGACGCCGCGATCCCGGCGATCGCCCGCGGCATCACGCTCAACACCGGCCAGATCTGCGCGGCCGGCTCGCGGGTCGTGGTCGCGCGCTCCATCCAGTCCGAGGTCGTCCAGCGCCTGGCCGAGCACATGTCGCAGGTCAAGGTCGGCCCCTGGTACGAGCAGGTCAACATGGGCCCGCTCATCAACGCCAAGCAGCACGAGCGGGTGCTCAAGTACATGGAGCTCGGCCAGGAGGAGGGCGCCGACCTCGTCCTCGGCGGCGGGCGCCCGTCCGGCGACAAGTACGAGCGCGGCTTCTTCGTCGAGCCCACCCTGTTCGACAACGTCGACCCGGCCATGCGCATCCACCAGGAGGAGATCTTCGGTCCCGTCCTGGGCGTCACCCCGGTGGACGACGACGAGCAGGCGCTCGCGGTCGCCAACGGCACCGAGTACGGCCTGGTCGCCTCCGTCTGGACCCGCGACGTGGGCAAGGCCGTCAAGTTCGCCCGCGGGCTGCAGGCCGGCCAGGTCGCGGTCAACGCCGCCCTGGGCGCCGGGGTCATCGGCGGCCCGTTCGGCGGCTACAAGCGCAGCGGCTTCGGCCGGTCGATGGGCGCCGACGCCGTGCTCGACTACACGCAGGTCAAGACCGTGTCCCTCCGTGGCACCGGGAACTGAGAGGGATCGCATGAGCAGCATCACGACGCGCGCGGCCATCGCGCGGGCGGCACACCGCGGCTGGGAACTCGTCGACCTCCAGCTCGACGACCCCAAGGAGCACGAGGTCCGGGTCAAGTTCGTCGCCTCGGGGCTGTGCCACTCCGACGACCACATCACCCAGGGTGACGCTCCGGTGCGCATGCCCGTGGTGGGCGGTCACGAGGGTGCCGGCATCGTCGAGTCGGTGGGCGCGAACGTCACCCGGGTCAAGCCGGGTGACCGGATCGTCTGTTCCTACATCCCGGCGTGCGGCGCCTGCCGGCCCTGCTCGACCGGGCACCAGAACATGTGCGTCAAGGGCCTCAACGCCGGCACCGGCATGTTCCTCGACGGCACCTTCCGGTTCCACCTCGGCGACGAGGACCTCGGCGGCTTCTGCACCGTGGGGTCGTTCTCGCAGTACGCGGTGATCTCGGAGTGGGCGGCCATCCCGCTCGCCGACGACATCCCCTGGGAGGTCGCCTGCCTCGTCGGCTGCGGCGTCCCGACCGGGTGGGGCTCGGCGGTCTACGCCGCCGGCGTCCGCGCGGGGGACACCGTGGTGGTCTTCGGCTCCGGCGGCGTCGGCAGCAACGCCGTCCAGGGCGCCAAGTACGCCGGCGCCAAGAACGTCGTCGTCGTCGACCCGGTCGAGTACAAGCGTGAGATGGCCACCTCGGTCTTCGGTGCCACGCACGCCTTCGCCTCGGCGAAGGAGGCGCACGACTTCGTCGTCGAGACGACGTGGGGCCAGCTCGCCGACCACGCGATCCTCACCCCGGGTGTGGTGACCGAGGAGATGGTCAACGCCGCGCTGCAGATGACCGGCAAGGGCGGCAAGGTCACCATCACCGGCGTCGGGAAGCTGACCGAGAAGGCCGCGCACTTCCACGCCGGCGCGCTCATCGGCTACCAGCGGCAGGTCCGCGGCGCCCTGTTCGGCGACTGCAACCCGCTCTACGACGTGCCGCGGCTCCTGGGCCTGTACCGGGCCGGCCAGCTCAAGCTCGACGAGCTGGTCACCCGCACGTACAAGCTGGAGGAGGTCAACGAGGCCTACCAGGACCTCACCGACGGCAAGAACATCCGCGGCGTCATCCTGCACGAGCAGTAGGAGGACGACACCGCGGCCGCCGGTCCCCCCGAGGGGGCCGGCGGCCGCGGTGCTGTGCGTGGCCGGTCGTGACCACGGCGTGCCGCCGCCGACCTCGTGGTACGGCGCGAGGCCGGCGACGGCGAGGTGAGGACGGCGCTCAGCGCAGCGCCGTGGCCCCCGGCGTCCGGGAGGCGCGGACGGCGCCGCTGGCCTCGGGCTTGGCCGAGGGGGCACCGAGGGCCCGGGAGATGCCGCGGGCGGTCGCGGCCAGGGCCGGCACGAGCGCGTGGCTCTGCACGGTGCCGCGCTGCACGGTGACGCCGAGGGCGGCGACCACCTCGTCGCGCTGACCGCGCACCGGCACGGCGACGGCCAGGGCGTCGGGCGTCAGCTGGTTCTCGGCGATCGCCACGCCGGTGCGGCGGACGTCGGCCAGCACCCGCCGCAGCACCGCGACGTCGGTGATCGTGTCGGGGGTGAAGCGCTTGAGCGGGCCCCTGAGCAGCTGGTCCTGCGCCTCGCGCTCGGTGAAGGCGAGCAGAACCTGTCCGGTGCCGGTGGCGTGCAGCGGCCACCGGCCGCCGATCCGGCTCATCAGCTTGACCGCGCCGCGGGCGCGCAGCGCCTCGACGTAGACCCCGTCGGAGCCGTCGCGGACGGCGAGGTGCACGTTGGCGCGGGTGGCCTGGTGCAGGTCGTCGAGGTAGGGGAGGGCCAGCTCGCGCAGCTGCAGGCCGTGCGGGGCGAGTGCGCCGAGCTCCAGCAGCCGCAGCCCGATGGCGTACCGGCCGTCCGGCCCGCGCTCGAGGCCGCCCCACTGCCGCAGCTCGCCGACCAGCCGGTGCGTGGTGGTCAGCGTGAGCCCCGAGCGGCGGCTGATCTCGCTGAGCGTCAACGCCGGGTGTGCCGGCCCGAAGGCGGAGAGGACGGCGAGCACGCGGCCCGCGGCCGTGGCCTGCCCCCCGCCGGGGAGCCGCCCGGACGCGCGCTCCGTGGGGGCTGCCGTCACCGTCGTTGCTCCCATCAACGCCCTTTCTCCGGAAGTGGTTGGCACATGCACCCAGCAGGTGGGCGGGGTCACTGTGCGTGCCCGCCACGGTGGAGTCAAGCACGTCACCCGAGCGCGTTCCGGTGCGCCCGGCTTCCACCGGGGGGAAGGCCCGTCGCCCGGCCGGTGTGGTCCCGCACACGATTGGGCGGCAAGGACGGCGGCAGCCACCTCGCCGCCCACCGCGGGGTTGCCGGGCGCCGTCCGCCAGCCGTGATCTGCGTGCCGGCCGGGTCCCCGGGGCCCGGCCGACGGCCCACATCCCGCCGAGACGATCCAAGAGGCCAGCGTGAACCCGTTCCCGACCTGCCCGACCCGACTCCCGGGTGGAGGCGCGTGATGGCCACCCTCGCCGACATCCTCGACCCCACCGGCCAGACCACCCCCCGCATCGGCAGTTCCGCGCTCGCGCCCCGCCGTGCCGACCTGTCCGGCGTCCGGCTGGGCCTGCTCGAGAACACCAAGCACAACGCCGCGCTGCTGCTCGACGAGCTGGCCGGGCTGCTGCAGCGCGAGCACGGGGCCTCGGCCGAGGTGCTGCGCCGCACCAAGACCGCCTTCGCCCTGCCGCTGCCCGAGGAGACCCTCGGCGAGCTGGTCCGCGAGTGCGACGTCGTCCTCACCGGGGTCGGCGACTGCGGCTCCTGCAGCGCCTCGGCCGTGGCCGACGGCATCGCGCTGGAGCGCGCCGGCGTGCCCGCGGCGGTCATCTGCTCCGACGCCTTCACCGCCACCGCCAGCGGCATGGCCGAGGTGCAGGGCGCCCCCGACTACCGGTACCTGACCACCGCGCACCCGGTGGCGATCCTCGACGCCGACGCGGTCCGTGAGCGGGCCCGGCAGCTGCTCCCGCAGGTGGTCGCCACCGTGACCGCCGCCGCGGCGCAGCAGAAGGCTGCCTCGTGACCGTCGCGGAGACGCCGGTCGTCGTCCCGGACGCCGACCCCGAGGCCGCCCAGGCGGCCATCGAGCACTGCTACGCCCAGGGCTGGTCCGACGGCCTGCCGCTGGTCCCGGCGACCCGCTCGCTGGTCGACCGCTTCCTCGCCACCGTCGACCGGCAGCCCGACGAGGTGATCGGCGCGCTGGAGCACCTCAAGCGCACCGTCACCGTCGAGCTGGCCGCCATCAACGCGGCCATGGCCGGCTGCCGGCCCGAGTACTTCCCCGTCGTCCTCGCCGCCTGGGAGGCCGTGCAGCGCGACCGGTCGGCCACCGGCGGCGGCTGGCAGAGCACCAGCGGCCCCTCGCCGCTGCTGGTGGTGAACGGCCCGGTGCGCCAGGAGCTCGGCTTCAACGCCGCCGGCGGCGTGTTCGGCCCCGGGTTCCGCCCCAACACGACCGTCGCCCGCAGCATCGGGCTGATGGTCCGCAACGCCCTCGGCGTCGTCCCGCACGGCTTCGAGCAGGCCACCCAGGGCCTGCCCGGCCGCTGGCAGGTCTGCATCGCGGAGAACGAGGAGGAGAGCCCCTGGGAGCCGCTCTCGGTCGAGGGCGGCGTGCCCGCCGGCACCTCCGCGGTCTCCGGGATGCTCACCCGCACCGTCGAGTACGTCGACAACCGGCACACCGCCGACCCCGAGCAGCTGCTGGCCGACTTCGCGGACACGATCTCCCGCAGCGGCGCGGCGATCTTCCGCCACCACCCGGCCGGGATCGTCTTCTGCCCGGAGCACGCGCAGCTGCTGGCCGGCGCCGGGATGAGCAAGGCCGACGTCCGAGCGTGGCTGGTGGAGCGCTCCGGGCGCACCAAGGCCGACCTGGCCCGCGTCGGCAAGGACGGCGTCGGCGACAACGGCGTCCGCTTCGCCGACGGGGGCACCGACCCCGCCGCGTTCGACCCGCTGTTCGGCGCATCCGGCCCCGAGGTGCTGCCGATCGTCGTCGCGGGCGCGCGCAACGCCGGCATCTCCATGGTCGTGCGCGTCTTCTCCGGCTGGTCGGCCAGTTCGGTGCCGGTCGCCGGCCGCACCACCCCCACGAACCAGGCAGGAGCCGCGCAGTGACCGAGTTCAGCGAGTTGCTCAGCGATCCCTTCGGCGGCGCCGGGGACCCGTGGATGGCCGGCCGGACCGCCCTGGTCACCGGCGGCGGCCAGCAGAGCCAGAACGAGCCCGGCGTCGGCTACGCCATCAGCCGGGTGTTCGCCGCGCACGGCGCGCGGGTGGCCGTCCTCGACCGGGACGAGACCGCCGCGCTGCGGACCGTCGAGGCGATCGAGGCCGACGGCGGCACGGCCATCGCCGTCGTCGCCGACCTGCTCGACGACGACGCCTGCCGACGGGCCGTCCAGGAGGTCGTCGAGCGGTTCGGCGGCTTCGACACGCTGGTCAACAACGTGGCGGTCGGGGACCGGGCGGGCATCTTCGAGGTGACCCCCGAGCGGTTCCACCAGCTGATGGACCTCAACCTCACCACCGCCTGGCAGATGACCCGGCACGCCGTTGAGGTGATGGGCGCGGGCTCCGCGATCGTCAACATCAGCTCCGTCGGCGTCCGGGCCCGCGGGCCGGGCATGGTCTACAACCTGGCCAAGGCCGGCCTGGAGAACATGACCGTCGGTGCGGCCAACACCCTCGGCGACCGCGGCATCCGGGTGAACTGCGTGCAGGTCGGTGCCATCTGGGGCGCGTTCGCCGCGGCGAACATGTCGCAGGAGATGCGTGCGATCCGCAAGGGCTGGTCGGCGCTGGGCACGGAGGGCAGCCCGTGGGACATCGCCCAGTCGGTGCTGTTCCTCTCCAGCGACCGCGCGCGCTGGATCTCCGGCCAGGTCCTGTCGGTCGACGGCGGCCCGAGCAGCCCCAAGCCGCCGAAGCCGGCCCCGATCACCGAGGTCGCCACCCCCGAGGGCGCCCCGGCGGTGCACGCGTGACGGCGCAGCCGGTCGCGCTGGTCACCGGCTGCGGCAAGCCGGACGGCATGGGCCAGGCGATCGCCCGCCGGCTCGCCGCGCAGGGGACGGCGGTCGTCGTCACCGACCTGCAGGCGACCGGGGTACCCAACCGGCAGCAGGAGGACCGCGGCACCGGCTGGGGCGGGGTCGACGCGCTGGTCGCCGACATCACCGCCGGCGGCGGGACGGCGGCGGCCGCGCTGGGCGACGTCGCGGTCGAGGCCGACGCCGAGCGCATGGTCGCCGAGGCGGTCGAGCGCTTCGGCCGCCTCGACGTCCTGGTGAACAACGCCGCCGCGCCGCAGGGGCCGGACCGCGCCGACGTCGCCGACATCCCGGTCGAGGTCTTCGACCGGGTAGTGGCGGTCAACCTGCGCGGGCCGTGGCTCATGTGCCGGGCGGCGGTGCCGGTCATGCGCCAGCAGCGCTCGGGCCGGATCGTCAACATCTCCTCGATGGCCGGCCTCACCGCCGCACCGTTCTCCGGGCCGTACTCGGCGTCGAAGGCCGGCGTCATCGGGCTCACCCGGGCCCTGGCCATGGACCTGGGCCCGTGGGGCATCACGGTCAACGCGCTGTGCCCGGGTCTGGTCGGCACCAGCCGGGCGTTCCTCAGCTCCGGTCCCGACGTCGACGAGGCGGCCCTGCTGGCCTCCCGCGGCCGTGCCATCCCGGTCGGCCGGGTCGGCCTGCCCGACGACATCGCCGCCGCGGTGGCCTTCCTCGCCTCGCTCGAGGCCGGCTACATCACCGCGCAGGCCATCCCGATCGACGGTGGCGGCATGAGCCCGTTCCCGCTGCGACACCCGGAGCCGCTCGCCGCCGAGGCGACGGCCTGACCGCACGCCGGTAGCGACCCGGCAGCCTGCCCCGGACCGTCGGTGGTCCGGGGCAGGCTGCGCGCATGCCGTACACGCCGCCCGACCTCTCCGGCACCGTGGCCCTGGTCGCCGGGGCCACCCGCGGCGCCGGGCGGGGCATCGCCGTCGCCCTCGGCGCGGCCGGCGCCACGGTCTGGTGCACCGGCCGCAGCACGGCCGGCCGGCGCTCGGAGTACGACCGGCCCGAGACCGTCGAGGAGACCGCGGAGCTGGTCACCGCGGCCGGCGGGCGCGGGATCCCGGTCGTGTGCGACCACCTCGACCCGGGGCAGGTCGCCGCGCTGGTGGCCCGCGTCGACGCCGACTCCGGCCGGCTCGACGTGCTGGTCAACGACATCTGGGGCGGCGAGACGCTCTACGAGGAGGGCGTTCCGATCTGGGCGTCCGACCTCGACCGCGGCCTGCGGCTGGTCCGCCTCGGCCTGGAGACCCACCTGGTCACCAGCGCGCACGCGCTGCGGCTGCTCACCCGCCGCCCCGGCGGGCTGGTCGTCGAGATGACCGACGGCACCGACGCGTACAACGCCACCCACGTCCGGCTCTCGGTCTTCTACGACCTGGTCAAGGTCGCCGTCACCCGGCTGGCGTTCTCCCAGGCCGCGGAGCTGCGCCCGGTGGGCGGCACCGCGGTGGCCCTCACCCCGGGCTGGCTGCGCTCGGAGATGATGCTCGAGCTCTTCGGCGTGACCGAGGCGAACTGGCGGGACGGGACGGCGGTCGACCCGCACTTCTGCATCTCCGAGAGCCCCCTGTTCGTCGGCCGGGCGGTCGCCGCCCTCGCCGCCGACCCGGACCGGGCCCGCTGGTCGGGGCGGAGCACCTCCAGCGGCGAGCTGGCTCGCGTCTACGGCTTCCCCGACGTCGACGGCACGCAGCCCGACGCCTGGCGCTACGTCGTCGAGGTGCAGGACGCCGGACGCCCGGCCGGTGACGAGGGCTACCGCTGACCCGCGACTTCTCACACACCGTGATCGACCGACTCGGCAGCGCGAGGACACGGTTGCCCCGCGCAGATCGTGCGTGCGCTCTGAGTTACGAGGCACCAGCATCTCACCCGAGCGAGCCGCCGGGCCCAGCGGCTGGCTGCGCTGCGGGACCGGTCCCCGACGGGGGGACGGCCCGGGTCCGCACCTGCTGCGGGCGCCCTCGCCGCACCCCCGTGGATCCGTCCGAGGGCTCACTGACCACAGGTGACTGATCCGACATCGGGGCCCCGTTCCGACACATGGGCGCCGTTCGGCACCTGCGCGCCTGCGACCGACGACGCCGTCGGTCCACCCGTCCGGCCCGGACCGCTCCTCCGGTCGCCTCCGTCGACGGCACCTCCTCGGGCCGGACACCCCGCGCACCTCCCTCACCGATGTCCTGAAGGGGGAACGTCGTGTCCGACCTGCTGTCCGTGGTCGCCCGCGACTGGCACCTGCTGCTGCCGTTCGGCGTCGTGGGTGTCCTGTCGTGGTCCATCTGGTTCATCCGCAAGGTCCTGTCGGCGCGGTACCGCTCGACGATCAACGACTTCCGGACGACGACGTCGGTCGTCGTGCCGTCCTTCCGCGAGGACCCCGACGTTCTCGACCGGTGCCTCGACAGCTGGCTGGCCCAGCGCCCCACGGAGGTGATCGTCGTCCTCGATGTGGGGGACACCGAGGCGTTCACACGGCTGACCGCGCGGGAGGACGCGCGGCTGACGGTGATCTCCTTCGCCCACCAGGGCAAGCGCTCAGCCCTCGGGGTCGGCATCCGGGCCGCGACCGGCGAGGTGCTCGTGCTGTGCGACTCCGACACCAGCTGGCTGCCAGGGGTGCTGAGTTCGGTGCAGATGCCCTTCGCCGACCCGACGGTCGGTGCGGTCGGCACCCGGCAGAACGTCTACCAGCCGACGTCGAGCCTGTGGCGTCGGGTCGCCGACTGGATCATCAACCTGCGGTACCTGGACTACGTGCCGGCGACCGCTCGTGCCGGTGCCGTGGTCTGCGTCTCCGGCCGCACCGCGGCCTACCGGCGCAGTGCCGTCCTGCCGGTGCTCGAGCACCTGGAGCACGAGTTCTTCCTGGGTCGCCGCTGCATCGCCGGCGACGACGGGCGGCTCACCTGGCTGGTGCTGGCCAGCGGGTACAAGACGGTGCACCAGGCCAGCGCACGGGCGGTGTCGATGTTCCCGAGCACCTTCCGCGCCTTCTGCAAGCAGCGCGTCCGCTGGAGCCGGAACTCCTACCGCTGTTACCTGACCGCTGCGTGGAACGGCTGGCTGTGGCGGGTGCCACTGGTCAGCCAGGTCACCGTGCTGCAGATCCTGCTCACCCCGGTGACGATGTTCGCCGCCGTCTACTACGTCGTCGCGGCTGGTGCGTCCGGACGCGGGTGGCAGGCGCTGTCCCTTGCTCTCGCCTGGGTCGTCCTCGGGCGGGCCATCCGCAGCACGAGCCACCTGCGGCGCCGGCCGTCGGACGTGCTGATCCTGCCCCTGGTGGCCGTCGTCATCGCGCTGGTGGCGCTGCCCATCAAGACCTACGCGCTGTTCACCATGAACAAGCAGGGCTGGCTCACCCGCCGGAGCGACCTCACCGGCGGCGAGGCCCAGGACGAGGCCAGCCTGTCGCCGGCGACCGCGCCGGCGGCCACTCCCGCCCCGGTGACCGGGTGACCGGGCCCCGCCGGCGACGGGTCACCGGCCGCCGCCTGCTGGTCGCGTTCGTGGTGACCGCGGCCGCGCTCGGGGTCTCCGCCCTCGTCGGGCCGCGGTCGGACCGCGCGGTGCAGGCCGCAGGGCCCCCGGGCGCGGCGGTCGCCCTCATCAGGGCGCTGACGGGCGTGGGTGCCGACCGGCAGAGCACCCTGCTCGTCGAGGAGGACCAGCGCCTGCTCACCCTCGTCTCGACCATCCGCCCGGGGTCGGGGCCCTACACCGTCGTGGTGGGTGGCGTCGACACCCTCGTCCTGACGGCGGCCGGACTCGCGTACGGCCTGGCCGACCTCGAGACCCTGGGAGCGGCCCAGGTGCAGCCGGACGGCGCGGTGCTGCTCATCCGGAACGTGTTCGTGGCGCCCGGTGCCCGGCTGGTCGTCGACGCGCCGGGGACGTCCCTGCGCCTGCGCAGCGAGGCCACCGGGTTCGCCTCCCTCGTGGCGTGGAAGGCCGATCTCGAGCTCTCCGGGGCGGAGGGGCAGCGGCTGCGGGTGGCAAGCTGGGACCCGGGCCGCGGCGGACCGGACGAGACGGTCGGCGACGGGCGGGCCTACATCCGCACCGCGGGCGGCGAGATGACCTTCCGGCAGACCGACGTCTCGAACCTCGGCTTCTGGGCGGGCCGGACGAGCGGGGTGGCCTGGACCGGGAGCTCCACGAGTGTCGCCACCGGCTCGGTGACCGACTCCTCGTTCCGGGCCAACCACTACGGCGCCTTCGCCTCCCAGGGCGAGGGGCTCGAGATCTCGGGGACAACCTTCGCGGACAACACGGTGGACGGCCTGTCCCTGCACCGGAGCACCGAGCAGACGACGGTCCGGTCGTCGGTCGCCCACGACAACGGCCGGCACGGCTTCTCCGCCGACCGGGGGTCGGAGTCGGTGCGCTACACCGACGTCACCGCCGTGCGGAACGGCAGGTACGGCATGTACTTCTGCGGCAGCCCACTGGCCGAGGGGGTGTCGGCCGGTGGCGCCTCGTGGCGGACCTACGGGGACGTGGTCATCACCGGCGGGCGGCTCCAGGGCAACGGCCGAGCCGGGGTGCGCGTCGTCGACGGGGACTCGGTCGCCATCCGCGGTACCCGGGTGTTCGACAACCGCGACGGCATCCTGATCGAGGGGACCTCGGCACCGACCACCGTCGAGGACACGGTCGTCTCCGGGGACCACCGCTTCGGCATCTCGGTGCAGCGCGGCGCGGCGACCGTCTCCGGCAACGAGGTCACGGGCGGCGAGACGGCCATCCGGGTGGAGGACGCGACCTCGGACGTCGTCGGGAACACCGTCGCAGGGGCCTCCGACCACGGCATCTCCGTCGTCGGCACGGTGCGTGACTCGTCGGTGCAGGGCAACACCGTCGCCGGCCAGGGGCCCAGCGGCCTGGACACCTTCCGGCTCTCGGGCTCCTCCTCCGTGCACGTCTCCGGCAACGACGTCGAGGGCTGGGAGCGGGACCGGGACAACTGGGACTACTGGGCCGGCTTCGTCCCCGACCACCCCACGCTCGTCCTCTGGGTCCTGGTGCTGGGCCTCCCGCTGGCGCTCGCCCTGCGGGCGCGGCGTCGCCCGCTGACCCCGGGCACGGCGCCCTACCCGGACCCGGTGCTCCGGGAGCGGCCGCCGGTGCTGCGCGTGGACGTCGGCCGCGCCACCCCCTCGTCCGGGGCGTCGGCATGACCCGGGTCGCCTCCCGGCGCCCCGCGCGCCGGCGGATCGGGTGCTCCGCCGTCCTCCTGTGGCTGCTCGCGGCCGCCGCCTGCACCTCACCCTCCGACGACGGCCCGGACGCGAGCGGGTCGTCGTCCGCGCCGGCCTCGTCCGCGACCCCCTCACCGCCGGACCGGCCCCCGGGCGTTCCGCCGCCGGCCGCCGGCACGCCACCGGCGGAGTGCACCGGGAGCGAGGTGGTCGACGTCACCGACGCCGCCGGCCTGCAGCGGGCGCTGGACGACGCCCGGCCCGGCCAGGTGATCCGGCTGGCCGACGGCCGGTACGCGGGCAACTTCCTCGCCACCGCCCAGGCCGCGCCGGGTGCGCCGATCCGGTTGTGCGGAGGCCGGGGCGCGGTGCTCGACGGGGGTGAGGTCGACGGCGACTACACGCTGCACCTGAGCGGGGCCACGCACTGGCACGTCAGCGGGCTGACCGTCACCGGCGGGCAGAAGGGGGTGATGGTCGACGCCGGGTCCGGCATCCGCCTCGAGGGTCTGCTCGTCACCTCGATGGGCGACGAGGCGATCCACCTGCGCACGCACAGCAGCGACAACGTCGTCGCCGGGAACACCGTCCGCGACACCGGGCTGCGCAAGCCCAGCTTCGGCGAGGGGATCTACGTGGGCAGCGCGGAGAGCAACTGGTGCCAGCTGACCGACTGCCAGCCCGACCGCAGCGACCGGAACCTGATCGAGGGCAACGACGTGGCCGGGACGACGGCGGAGTCGGTCGACGTCAAGGAGGGGACCAGCGACGGCGTGCTGCGCGGCAACACCTTCGACGGCGCCACGATGGTGGAGGCCGACTCCTGGGTGGACGTGAAGGGCAACGGCTGGGTGGTCGAGGGGAACGTCGGGACGTCCTCGCCGGAGGACGGCTTCCAGGTGCACGAGGTGGTCGACGGCTGGGGGCGCGACGTCGTGTTCGCGGGGAACCGGGTGGGCCGGGTCGCCGGCTACGGCATCAACGTCGCCGGACCGCGGGAGCTCCGCGCCAGCGTGACGGTGACGTGCGACAACCAGGCGGACGCAGTGGGAGGCCTGAGCAACGTGGAGTGCAGCCGGCGGTGAGGTCGTCGACCGGCGGCGACCGACCGGGAGCCGGCCGACGAGCGTGGTCAGGAGTGTCGGATCCGCGGCTCACTAGCCTGTGACGCGTGCCGAAGCTGCAGCTGCTCCCCGCCGTCGACGTCGCCGACGGCCAGGCCGTCCGTCTCGTGCAGGGGGAGGCCGGCAGCGAGACCTCCTACGGGGACCCCCTCGAGGCGGCGATGACCTGGCAGCGGGACGGCGCGGAGTGGGTGCACCTCGTCGATCTCGACGCCGCCTTCGGCCGGGGCAGCAACCGGGAGCTGCTGGCCCGCGTCGTCGGCGAGCTCGACGTCGACGTGGAGCTCTCCGGCGGCATCCGGGACGACGAGTCGCTGGCCGCGGCGCTGGCCACCGGCTGCCGGCGGGTCAACCTGGGCACCGCGGCGCTGGAGTCGCCCGAGTGGTGCGCCCGCGCGATCGCCGAGTACGGCGACCGCATCGCCGTCGGGCTCGACGTGCGCGGCACCCGGCTGGCCGCCCGCGGCTGGACCCGCGAGGGCGGGGAGCTCTACGAGACCCTGGCCCGGCTCGACGCCGAGGGCTGCGCCCGCTACGTGGTCACCGACATCACCAAGGACGGCACGCTGCGCGGCCCCAACCTCGACCTGCTCCGCGAGGTCTGCGCGGCCACCCCGCGGCCGGTGGTCGCCTCCGGCGGCGTGAGCTCGCTGGAGGACATCCGCGCGCTCGCCGGGTTGACTCCCGTCGGGGTGGAGGGCGCCATCGTGGGCAAGGCTCTGTACGCCGGCGCCTTCACCCTGCCCGAGGCGCTGCGGGTGACCGGGGAGATGGCGTCGTGAGGGTGGTGCGGCTGGGCTCGGACACCCCCTGGGAGGCGGTGGTCGGGTACAGCCGGGTCGTGGTGCACGGCGACATGGCGTGGGTGAGCGGGACGACCGCCACCGTGGACGGCGCGGTCGTGCACCCCGGCGACGCGGCCGGGCAGACCCGCCAGGCGCTGGCCAACCTCGCCACCGCGCTGGAACGGGCCGGCTTCACCATGGCCGACGTGGTCCGCACCCGGATGTTCGTCACCGACATCTCCCGCTGGGAGGAGGTCGGCCGGGCGCACGGCGAGGTGTTCCGCGACATCCGGCCGGCCACCTCGATGGTGCAGGTCGCCGCGCTGATCGACCCGCAGATGCTGGTCGAGATCGAGGCCGACGCGGTGCGGCGGGTGCCGGCATGAGCCTGGCCGTGCGGGTGATCCCGTGCCTGGACGTCGACGCCGGCCGGGTGGTCAAGGGCGTCAACTTCGTCGACCTGCGCGACGCCGGCGACCCGGTGGAGATGGCCCGCGTCTACGACGCCGAGGGCGCCGACGAGCTCACCTTCCTCGACATCACGGCCAGCTCCGGCGACCGGGAGACCACCTACGACGTCGTCCGCCGGACCGCGGAGAGCGTGTTCATCCCGCTCACCGTCGGCGGCGGCGTCCGCAGCGTCGACGACGTCGACCGGCTGCTGCGGGCCGGCGCGGACAAGGTCGCGGTGAACACCGCCGCCGTCGCCCGGCCGGAGCTGATCAGCGAGATCACCGAGCGGTTCGGCAACCAGGTGCTGGTGCTGTCCCTCGACGCCCGGCGCTGCCGCGACGGCGCGGTCACCGACTCCGGCTTCGAGATCACCACGCACGGCGGGCGGCGCGGCACCGGCCGGGACGCCGTCGAGTGGGTGGTGCAGGCCGCCGGGCTCGGGGTCGGGGAGGTGCTGCTCAACTCCATGGACGCCGACGGCACCCAGGCCGGGTTCGACCTGGAGCTGATCCGGGCGGTGCGCCGGGAGGTCACCGTCCCGGTCATCGCCAGCGGGGGAGCGGGCGAGCCCGGGCACTTCCCGCCCGCGGTCGAGGCCGGGGCCGACGCAGTCCTGGCCGCGAGCGTCTTCCACTTCGGCAAGCTGCGGATCGGGGAGGTCAAGGCCGCGCTGGCCGGCGCCGGAGTCCCCGTCCGCCACGAGGCCGACCACCCGACCACCTGAGCGCGGACGGGCGTCGACCGGATCGCGCAGCCGTGGGACGCTGCTCGGTGTTCCCGCGACCGGGGAGGCGCCGTGTGCCGCTGGCTGGGCTACGTCGGGGATCCCATCGCGCCCCGGGAGCTGCTGTACGACCCGGAACGGTCGCTGATCGAGCAGAGCCGGCGGCACGCCCCGGACATGCCGTTGCCGAACGGTGACGGGTCCGGGCTGGGCTGGTACGGGCGCCGGGAGACGCCGGCCCTGTTCCGGACCACCGCCCCCGCCTGGGGTGACGAGAACCTCCTCGAGCTGGCCAGCGAGATCACCTCGCGGCTGTTCCTCGCGCACGTGCGGGCCGGGACCGGAGCGCCGGTGCAGCAGAGCAACTGTCACCCCTTCCGGTTCCGGAACTGGCTGTTCGTGCACAACGGGTACATCAACGAGCACCCCCGGCTGCGGCGGGAGCTGCTGCTGGCCGTCCGGCCGGACCTCTTCGGCAACATCGGCGGGACGACGGACTCGGAGCTGATGTTCCACCTGGCGCTGACCTACGGGTTGGAGGAGGACCCGGTGGCCGGACTGGAGGCCATGGCCGGCTTCGTGGAGGAGGTCGCCGAGGCGGCGGGTGTCCCGGAGCCCCTGCAGATGACGGTCGGCCTGACCGACGGCGACCGGTTGTACGCGGCCCGGTACGCCAGCGGCCCGGTGGTGAACTCCCTGTTCGTCAGCGAGGACGTGGAGTCGCTGCGCCTGCTGTACCCGGCCGTCGAGCGTTTCGCCCACTTCCCCGACCGGGCCCGGGCCGTCGTCTCCGAACCCCTGGTGGACCTGCCCGGCGTGTGGCGGGAGGTGCCCGTCGGCACGGCGCTCGTCGTGGGCGAGACGGTGCGCGAGCTCCCGTTCCGCCCGCGCGTGCCGGTGGGGGCCTGACCTCCGGGCCGGGTGAGCTGCGCTGCCGTCAGGGGCCGGTGACCCGCGCGACGTCCGTGCGGCCGCTGGCCCAGAGCAGCAGCTCCATCGGCTCGCCGGCCACCGTGGTCCGCCCCTCGCCCGCCCGGTGCTCGGCGCCGGTGTCGGTGCGCCGGAGCACCACCCCGCCGGGCGGCCGGCCGGCGAAGTAGCGCACCGCCCGCCACAGCTGGTCCTGGTCGGCCCGGGCCAGCTCCCGCGGTGCCCACCCCGGCTGCGCCCGGCGGGCGTCCTCGTGGTGGATGGCGAACTCGGCGGTGTTGACCGCGTCGCCGACCACCGGCCAGCCCATCGGCACCCAGACCGGCGGGCCCGACCGCACCCGTGCCACCACCTCCGGGTAGGGCGTCGTGGCCCGCAGCCGGTCCTCGAGCCGGTGCGACCACGCCGTCAGCGGGCGGGCGACGCCGAGCCGCTCCACCCCGAAACCCGCGAGCGCGTCGGGCCGGCGGTCGCGGACGACGAGGTGCGCGGCGAGGTGGGCGGTCGTCCAGCCCGCGCAGCAGGTGGGCGCGTCGGGTCCGAGCCGGTCGAGCAGGTCGGCGAGCCCGGCGCGCTCACGCTCCGCCAGCGACCGGGAAGAGGCAGTCACCGCCCGGGGTTACCGACCAGGCGGGTCCGGGAAACCGGAGGCAGCCGTTAGCCGACCTAAGTACGCTCGCGGTACCGCCCCGCACGGAACAGAAGGAGAGCTGTGCCCCGCCGCCGAGATGCCGTGGTCCGGCGAGGGATGCGCCACGTCGGTCGCGCGGTCGCCGAGCAGCCCGGCATGTTCGCCCTGGCCTTCCTCGCCAGCAGTCTCTACGGCGGGATGACGGTGGCCAGCGCGTACGTCATCGGCGAGATCGCCGACCGCGTCGTCCTGCCGGCGTTCCGGGACGGCGCCACCACCGCCGCCGCGCTGACCCTGGCGGCCGCGGCGGTCCTCGGCGTGGCCGTGCTCAAGATCCTCGGCATCCTGGGCCGGCGGCTGTTCGCCGGGATCATGAGCTACCGGCTGCAGGCCGATTACCGGCGGCGGGTCACCGGCCAGTACCTGCGGCTGCCGCTGTCGTGGCACCAGCGGCACCCGACCGGGCAGCTGCTGAGCAACGCGAACTCCGACGTCGAGGCGTCCTGGTACTTCGTCGCCCCGCTGCCCTTCGCCTGCGGCGCGGTCGTGATGATCGGCATCACCGTCGCCGCCCTCGTGGCCACCGACCCGTGGCTGGCGCTGGTCGGCCTGGTCGTCTTCCCGCTGGTCTTCGTGGTCAACGCCGTCTACTCACAGGTCATGAGCCCGCGGATGCGGCGGGCGCAGCAGCTGCGCGCCGAGGTCAGCGAGATCGCCCACGAGTCCTTCGACGCCGCGCTGGTGGTGAAGACCCTCGGCCGGGAGGACGTCGAGACGGCGCGGTTCACCGCCCGCGCCGAGGAGCTGCGCGACGGGCTGGTCGCCGTCGGCCGGGTGCGCGGGGTGTTCGACCCGCTCATGGAGGCGCTGCCCAGCCTCGGCACGCTGGCCGTGCTGCTCATCGGCGCCGGCCGGGTGGCCGACGGCGCCGCCGACGCCGGCGACCTGGTCTCCATCGCCTACCTGTTCACCCTGCTCGCGCTGCCGATCCGCGCGATCGGCTGGGTGCTGGCCGACCTGCCCCGCGCCCTGGCCGGTTTCGACCGGGTCACCCCCGTCCTCGACGCCACCGGGGAGACGCCGCACGGCACCGCCGTCGCCCGCGGCGGGACCAGCGGGGCCGGGCTGGCGCTGCGGGACGTGGAGTTCGGCTTCGACCCGGCCGTCCGGCCGACGCTGTCGGGGGTCACCTTCGACGTCGCCGCCGGCAGCACCGTCGCCGTCGTCGGGCCGACCGGGTCGGGCAAGTCGACCCTGGCCGGCCTGCTCGTCCGCCTGGTCGACCCCGGCAGCGGGGAGGTCCTGCTCGACGGCGTGGACGTGCGCGCGCTGCGGGAGGGCGAGGTGAGCGGGCAGGCGGCGTTCGTCCCGCAGGGGACGTTCCTGTTCGACGACACCGTCCGGGGCAACGTGACCCTCGGCGCCGAGTTCTCCGACGACGAGGTCACGGCCGCGCTGCGGGTCGCCGCCGCCGACGACTTCGTCGCCCGGCTGCCCGACGGCCTCGACACCCGCGTGGGGGAGCGGGGCGCGACCCTGTCCGGCGGCCAGCGGCAGCGCCTCGCGCTGGCCCGCGCGGTGGTCCGCCGCCCGCGGCTGCTGGTGCTGGACGACGCCACCAGCGCCGTCGACCCCACCGTCGAGGCGCGCATCCTCGACGCGCTCCGCGACGCCGAGAGGCCCTCCACCGTCGTCGTGGTGGCCTATCGGCAGGCGACGATCGCGCTGGCCGACGAGGTGGTCTGGCTGGAGGGCGGCCGGGTGACCGCGCGCGGCACGCACGAGGAGCTGCTCGCCCGGGTGCCCGGCTACGCGGCGCTGGTGCACGCGTACGCGCAGAGCGAGGTGGCGGCGTGAGCGGACAGGGGCGTGAGCATCGCAGCGAGGAACGAGCGAGGAGCGGAGCGCCC